>NZ_RZSA01000665.1:0-3870 GCF_003998075.1 Mesorhizobium sp. M2A.F.Ca.ET.037.01.1.1
CCAAACCATTCCTGAAACCCGCTGCAGCGGAAAATGCATTTCCGCTGCGGCGCGCTTTTCAGCAACCGCCCCACTCGGATATTTTAGGTGGCCGGCCTATCTTGCGCGGCTGAAAGCCCTATTCTGTTTTGCCTATGCCATTGCCCTGGGAGCGAACCAAATGAACAAGCCCGTCACCTCCGCGCGCGTGCCCGGCCGCGGCCGCGTCTTCAATTCGATCACGGAGACGATTGGCGACACGCCGCTGGTCAGGCTGGACAAGTTCGCCAGGGAGAAGGGCATCGTCGCCAACCTGATGGCCAAGCTCGAATTCTTCAACCCCATCGCCTCCGTCAAGGACCGCATCGGCGTCGCCATGATCGAGGCGCTGGAGGAAGCCGGCAAGATTGCGCCCGGCAAGACCACGCTGATCGAGCCGACCTCCGGCAACACCGGCATCGCGCTCGCCTTCGCCGCCGCCGCCAAGGGCTACAAGCTGATCCTCACCATGCCGGAGACGATGTCGGTCGAGCGCCGCAAGATGCTGGCGCTGCTCGGCGCCGAGCTGGTGCTGACCGAAGGGCCGAAAGGCATGAAGGGCGCCATCGCCAAGGCCGACGAACTCGCCGCCACGCTGCCCAACGCCATCATCCCGCAGCAATTCGAGAACTCGGCCAATCCCGAGATCCACCGCCGCACCACGGCCGAGGAGATCTGGAACGACACCAATGGCGAGGTCGATATCTTCGTCGCCGGCATCGGCACCGGCGGCACCATCACGGGCGTCGGCCAGGTGCTGAAGAAGCGCAAGCCCTCGCTGCATATCGTGGCGGTCGAGCCGGAGGCCTCCCCGGTTCTGTCCGGCGGCCAGCCCGGCCCGCACAAGATCCAGGGCATCGGCGCGGGCTTCGCGCCGAAGATCCTCGACACGTCCGTCTATGACGAGATCGTCAGGGTGTCGAACGAGGATTCGGTCGCCAATGCCCGCCTGGTCGCGCGCCTTGAAGGCGTGCCGGTCGGCATCTCCTCGGGTGCCGCGCTCCAGGCGGCCATCGTCGTCGGCTCGCGGCCGGAGAACAAGGGCAAGAACCTCGTCGTCGTCATCCCCTCCTTCGCCGAGCGCTATCTGTCGACCATTCTGTTCGACGGGCTGGGGGCTTAGGGCGCCCTTCGTCATCAGCGGGCTTGACCGACCCGACGATTGTCTGTACGCGCGCCGGCAGCGGCGGCTTCGTCGTCGAGGCGGCGCTTGGCATGGCCGGCTCGGCAGACCGCATGCCTTGGAGATTGCCTGAAGCCTTCCAACTTCGTCAATCCACGGGCGGAGCAAGGAGCGAAGCGACGCGCGCAGACCCAAGGATCCATTCCGTGACTTCGACGCGCCGCAACGGTGCAGAATTCTGCTCCGCTGCATCCTACGATCGAGGTCACGGCATGGATCCCAGGGTCTCCGCGACGCCGCTTCGCGGCTGCTTCGCCCAGGGATGACGAAGTTGAGAGGCTTCCGCCAATCCCCAGCGTTTGCGCGATCCCCCGGAAAGGGTGATGACGCCTGCTCACCGATCAAACCGACATTAACCCCCCACAAGCTTCGCCTTCTCGCCTTGCAGGAAACGCCGCAGCGCCGGGTCGCGCTCGAGGCCGATCGCCTGGTCGTAGGCCTGCGCCGCCTGCTTCGTGTTGCCGAGCCTGGCCAAGAGCCCGGCGCGCGCGGCCCAATAGGGCTGGTAGTCCTGCAGCCGCTTGTCGTCGCCCAGCACATAGAGCGCCGCCAGCCCGGCTGTTGCACCCTCGGTTTCGGCGATGGCCACCGCACGGTTGATCGCCACCACCGGTGAGCCGGCGACGGAAAGCAGCGCGTCGTAAAGCTGGCGGATGGCCGCCCAGTCCGTGCCGCTGCCGCGCCGGCGCGCCGTGTGGGCGGACTGCACGGCGGCCTCGAGCTGGTAGCGGCCGATGAGGCCCCTTTGCGCGGCGCCCGCCAGCAAGGCCTCCGCCTCGTCGATCAGGCTGTCGTCCCAGAGCGCGATATCCTGTTCGGCCAAAGGCACGAAGTCTCCATCCGGGCCGCGCCGTGCCGAGCGGCGCGCCTCGGCGAACAGCATCAGCGCCAGCAGTCCCAGCGCCTCCGGCTCGTCCGGCATCAGCGAGGCGACCAGCCGTCCAAGCCAGATTCCTTCGCCGGCGAGGTTGCGCCGGCGGCTGTCGGTGCCGGTCGGATCCGACCAGCCTTCGGCGAAGGTGGCGTAGATCGCTTCCAGCACGGCGCCCAGCCGCTCGCCGAGCTCCGCCTTCTCCGGCACGCGAAAAGGAATCCCGGTCTCGCGGATGCGCGCCTTGGCCCGCACCAGCCGCTGCCCCATTGTCGCCGGCGAGACCAGGAAGGCAGAGGCGATCGTCGCGGCGTCGAAGCCGAGGATCGTCTGCAGGATCAGCGGCGCGCGCACGCTGGCTTCGATCGCCGGATGGGCGCAGGCGAACATCAGCCGCAACCGGTCGTCGGGCAGCTCCTCGCCGCTCATGCGCGCCGCCTCGCCGGTCAGCCGCCGCCGCACGGCGTCGACATCGCGCCGGCGCGCCACCGCGAGCAGCCAGGCTTCCGGCTGCGCCGGCACGCCAGTCCTGGGCCAGCGCTCCAGCGCGGCCGCGAAGGCGTCGGCCAGCGCGTCCTCGGCGCCGGCGACGTCGCGCGTGCGCGCCGCCAGCCAGGCGACCAGCTTGCCGTAGCTGCTCCGGGCGGCCGCTTCCGCCGCCGCCCGCGCGATCTCCGAGCGATCATCCATCGCGGCTCACTCCGCGGCGGCGACGTACTCTGCCATTTCCCAGATCGGCCGCACCTCGACCGTGCCGGTGGCGGACGCGGGACAGCGCGCGCCCCATTCGATGGCCGTGTCGATGTCGGCCGCCTCGATCATGTAGAAGCCGGCCAATTGCTCCTTGGTGTCGGCATAGGGGCCGTCGAGCACATTGGTCTTGCCGCCGGTGAGCCGCACCGAGGTGGCCGCCTGGGTCGGGCGCAGCCGCTCGCCGGCGATATACGCCCCGGATTTCTTCAGCGCTTCGGTGTAGGCGCCATAGGCCGCGAGCACCTGGTGGGTCTGCTCCTTTGGAGCATTCGCCATCGCGGCTTCGTCATTGTAGATCAAAAGCATGTATCGCATGGTCTTCTCCCGTTTCTTGAAGGCCGCGTCGTTGCGTGCCGACCTATGTCGTGCGGCATCGACCGATTTCGACAGGCGCCGGAAAAATCTTTCGTCCCCAAAGCAGCCAAGCGCAAGTCGGCGCTTTTTCGCCGCCACTCAACCGTTCGTCCAGATCATGATCCCAAAAAGTGGCCCCGGTTTTTTTGGAAAGGATCATGGTCAAACAGAATGCGTTGAATTGCGGGTTGGCATTTGGCTCCTCCCGTCTAAACTCACGAGTCTCGCGCCGGGGAGGCGGCAGCGCGACTGTTTTCAGGAGAGGAAACCCTATGCTCGATTTCAGGACGAAATTTGTTGCCGCCGGCGCCTTGGCGCTGTCGCTCGGTCTCGGCGCCGTATCGGCCGGGGCGCAGGAGTTCATCAATGTGCTCACCGGCGGCACGTCGGGCGTCTATTATCCGCTCGGCGTCGCGCTGTCCGAAATCTACGGCAAGGGCATAGAGGGCTCACGCACGCAGGTTCAGGCGACCAAGGCTTCGGTCGAGAACCTGAACCTCCTGCAGCAGGGCAAGGGCGAGATCGCCTTCGCGCTCGGCGATTCCGTCAAGATGGCCGCCGAGGGCAACACCGAAGCCGGCTTCCCGGGCAAGCTCGACAAGTTGCGCGGCATTGCCGCGATCTATCCCAATTATATCCAGATCGTCGCCAGCCAGGACTCCGGCATCAAGACGCTCGCCGACCTCAAGGG
>NZ_RZSA01000666.1:0-3870 GCF_003998075.1 Mesorhizobium sp. M2A.F.Ca.ET.037.01.1.1
CCCGAGGCCTGGATCTCGACGAAGATCGTGGGCACTTTCGATCCCGCGCACATGGTCGACGCCGACGCCACTACGATCGTCCCGCATTTATAGACGCGATTGACGGTGACCGCCGCGTCCGTAGGCTTTTTCTCCCAACTCGCCAGCGCGGCTGCCCGCGTGCTGCTGTCGTCGCCGGATCCCGCCAGGACCAGGTTTGCCGCCGTCTTCACACCGGCGCGCATCGAAAGCGAGTTGGTGACGTAGGACCAGCCGTCGACGGTGCCCAGCAGGGCGACGCACAGCACCGGCAGCACAAGCGCGAATTCGACCGCGGCGGCGCCGGATCGGTCTCTGCGGAAACGGATCGCCGGTGGCTGCATGGCCGCTACTCGACGAGCACTATGGACGTTGCGGCCGTGATGCCATCCATCCCATAGGCCGTGCAGTCCTGATTGATGGTGGAATTGCCTGACCACTGAACCGTGTCCGCAACGACCTGCGTGCAGCCACCCTTGCCGGAGAAATTGCCGAGATAGTTGACCTGCTGCTTGGGGAAGTAGATGGCGCCGGTCAGCAAGGAGGTCGCGGTACCGTTGAAGGTGCTCTGTGCCCAGACGCCAGTCCTGTCGCCGTAGAACAGCACACCGGAATAGGTGCCCGAGGTCGGCGCGCTCAGATTCACTGTGGCGTTGCCGTTCATGCTGACGGTGTTGCTGCCGGACATGAAGATGGTTACGCCGTTGGTGCAAGGGGCGGCGCAGGTGATGACCGCACCCGCGTTGATCTTCAAATTCCCCTGGACGACATAGGTCCCGGAAGAGAGCGCGACATTGCCGTTGAGGTTCATGCCACTGCAATAGGTGCCAGGCTGTAGTGTTTGCGTCGTCTTGCTGGCGTTGACATTCCTGCACGGGTTCGTGACCGCGGGCGCCGGCAGGGAGGAGAAAGGATCGGCGGCCGGCAAGGCCTGTGTGATCTTCGACGCGCATTTCGTGGTCACCGGGTTGTTCAGCACCATGCCGCCGACCGTGATCAGACAGTCGGCCTTCAGGCTCGCCGAGCCCTGCACCTTGATGGCATCACTGGCGGTCGAATCGGACATGACGGAGCAGCCGTTAAGATTGACGGTGGTGCTGCCGGAAAAGAGCGCCGCCTGCGCGGCCGAGTTGTTGAGCGCCAGGATGCAAGCGTAGGAGGCGTCGTTGATCAGGGCCACCGCCCTCGCCCGCTCAGGCACCTTGCTCGATGTGAAGATCGAGGTGAACATCCGGTCCAGTTGCTGGTTGAGGATCACCTCGACCGCCTTCTTGGCCGTGTATGCCCCGGATGTCGGCGGCGTGTGCACGGTGATGGTGCCTGTGCCCAGCCCGTTCGAAGTCGCCGATGTCGTGGCGGCCGCGGTGATGGTAGCCGTGTTGGAGCCCCAGGACTTTTCCACTGCGCCGGCATAAGCCGCCGCATCCGCCGTCGACTGCAGCTTCAGGCTCGAATAATACCAGTAGGAGGTCTCGACGCCGAGCCCCGCCCCGCCGACGACGACCGGCAGGGTTAGAGCGAATATGGTCGCGACATTGCCGCCCTTGCCTTCGCAAAAGCGTCGAATGAAGCGCCGGAAAAAAAGATGTCTGAAGAACCGACCTGAAGAGGCCATGGCCGAGCGCGCCCAAGCTATCCCAGCCATCACATCAATCATTGCCGTATGAACGAATGCCTAATTATTTCGGTCGAGTTGAGCCGGTAGGACCGCAGCGGGACGCCGCCTCCAACTTACGCCGCGCATACTCAGACTTAAGGCCTACCCGCCCTATGACTTAAGATGTAACCATCGGTAAAACCTAATATTTTGGCACTTTCTGCATTTTAACTTTTTTGGAAATCGCCCGTAGAGACCACACGCATAACACTCTGTGAAATACGACGAGGGCGGGCGCCATGCTTGGACGGTTTTGGGTTTCGAAGCGCGGCAACTTCGCGGTCGCAACGGCGGTTGCCATGGTGCCGCTGATGCTTGGTTTGGCAGCATCCATCGACCTGATCGGCACCAGCGACGACGCCGCCCAGCTGCAGAATTCCCTCGACGCCGCCGGCCTTGCGATGGGCACCAAATACCAGCCGGGCATGTCGGCGGGCGACCTGCGGCAACTGGGCCAGACCTTCTTCGCGGCCAATATGAGCGCCGCCGACGCGCAGGAGCTGTCGGGCAGCCTCGCCGCCTTCCAAGCCTCCGCCAGCGGCGATCCGGGCGCTTATTTCATTTCGGCGTCGTCGAGCATCAGCCGGCCGGCCTTCCTCGGCGCCATGCCGGCCTGGCAGGCGACGCGCACCGCCTCGGTCAAGATCAAGCCCGGCGCGCAGGCCTGCGTGCTGGCGCTCAACCAGCATGCCGACAACGCGGTCAACCTGCAGGGCTCGACCAATGTGGCGATGGCCGGCTGCGTGATCGCGGCCAATTCGGACGCCGCCGACTCCGTCAACCGCGGCGGCTCGGCGGTAGTCAGCGCAGCTTGCGTCTCGACGGTCGGCGCCACGCAAGGGTTGACGCCGCCCAGCGCCACGCTTTCCTGCGGCACGCCGCATGAGAACCAGTACGCCTCGTTCGATCCGCTGGCCGACGTTGTTCCGCCCGCCTACACGCTCTGCCTGCCGGTGCCCAACGGCAAGACGATAACGCTCTCGCCGGGCACCTATTGCGACAAGACCCTGTCGGGAAAGATCACGCTCAATCCGGGCACCTACATCATGCGCAACGTCGTCATAAAGCCGGGCGGCAATGGCAGCCTGAGCGGCCAGGGCGTGACGATCTTCCTGATGGAGAACTCGCAGCTCTACATCAACGCCAACGAGCAGGTGAACCTCTCGCCGCCCACCAGCGGCCCCTATGCCGGCATCACCATCTACCAGGCGCATGGCAACACACGGGCGCTGACGCTGAACGGCGGATCCGGCTCGCTGGTGAGCGGTTTCATCTACGCGCCGGATGCGGCTATCACCTATACCGGAAATTCGGACATGAGCGCCCAGGGCAGTTGCCTGCGGCTGGTGGGCGACACCGTGGCAATGACGGGAAACTCCGCCGTGAAGTCGAACTGCACGGCCGAACTGGGGAACCGGGAGATGTATGCGGGCCGGATGGTCACCCTGGCGAGGTGAGACGGAAAGCGGCAGCGGCTCGCAAGGCCGCGGTGACCGATCTCCTGATGGAAAATCGATGGCCCGGCCGCCACGCCGAATTACGCGATGATGTCGGCGCCCGGCTGCTCGTCGAAGAGCACCGCGCAGCCGCGCTCCAGCGCAACCTGCGTCAAGGCGGTGGTCGCATCCTCGTCCGACGAGACGAAATCGCCGGTCAGCACGCGCAGTTCCTCGACGGCCCTCGACATAGGCACGACGCGCCCGGCCGAACGGTCGCTCACGCATGCGTCGATGACGCACAGAAGATCGATGAGTTCGAAATGATCCATGGCGGCCTCCGCTGCGGCCATCCCTTCGCCCTGTCAACGGCGTGTGGCGCGGACTGGTTCCCAGGCCGGCTTCATCCCTGCGGCCTTGCCGGCGCGAGCTTGAGGTCGAAGCGGGCCGGCAGGCATGGCTCGACACAGGCCTTGCGCACCGATCCGGTTGTCATGGTGTCGATTGGAAGAAGGACTATTATCCGAGCGTGGCGTGCCGGCCAGAGCGGCCTGTCAAAGAGAAGGAAGACGCCGCCGATCATCAGCGCCAGGAGCAGTGCCGCAACAGGTTCGCGATCATGTTGCCGGGTTGCACGGCCAGCAACTCCAGGAGCGATTGAAGGGAAAGGCGTGCCCGTCATATCGCAGGAATGGCGGGCACGCTTCGGTCGACCGCCGATGAAGGGACTTGTCCGGCGGCTTGCTAACCAAATGAATT
>NZ_RZSA01000667.1:0-3870 GCF_003998075.1 Mesorhizobium sp. M2A.F.Ca.ET.037.01.1.1
GCACGATCGCGTCGGCGGGTGCGGTTAACACCGTGACAGCCTTCCGCCGCAGCGCCTTGTCGAGTTCCCTGGCCGCGGCATCGTGATCGCGGCGCGCTTGGACTAGTTCCTCGGCGGTCTTCTGGCGGAACTCTGCGAGGTAAGCCGCTTCCTCGGCCTTCAAGCGTTCCACATTCTCCTCAAGCTCAGCCATGTTATTGCCCGCAAGCAGCATTTCCTGCTCGACCTGCAGCCGCTGACCCTTGGCAGACAGATAGTCGACCTTCGAGCCGACCTCCCTCTTCAGCAGAACGTCCCGCATCGTCTCAAGATCTTTCGCCACGCCAAGGCGAACCTCCAATGCCTCGCGATCGGCGCTCTTGGTCGCCATCTGGGCTTGAACATTGCGGATCTGCCGATCGTAAGAAGCCAGCTTCGCCTTGTTCTCCTCTACCCTCCGGATCCATATCGTCGACTGCAGGCGCGCTTCGTCATCCAGGTTTTGGGGGTTGTATGGCCGGTCGTCGAGCTCGGACTCGAGCCGCCCGATTTGCGCGGCGAGGCTCGCGACCTTTCCCCGCAATTGATCGGCATCGGCTTCGCTGAACGTCGCGTCGAGGGTCGCCAATGCGTCGCCTTTCCGCACGATGTCGCCCACCTTGGCGTCGATGCTGCGCACGGTCGAAATCTCGAGCGGCTGCACCACAATCGTCGAGGCCGTCGTCACCAGCTTGCCCGGTGCGACCACGATCTGGTCGACCTTGGCTACCGAAGCCCAAATGCCAGCGACCATGATGACCGCGACAAGTACGTACAGCGTGGCTCCCACGACCCAGGGCGGGCACCGCTCGTCAATCTTGCGTGCATCGCTTTGAAAGTCTCTCACCGCTGGAAGGAGCGTGCTCATCGGGCAAGGTGCCTGTTCTGCTGGTTCCAAAGCTGTCGGTAAGTCATGCAACGGGACAGAAGTTCGCCATGTTTCCCGTGATCGACGATCCGGCCGCGATCGAGCACGACAATGGCATCCGCTGCGACGAGCGAGGACAGACGGTGCGAAACCATGACCACGGTTCGCCCCTCGGCAATGCGGGCAAGGTTTGCCTGGACGATCGCCTCGCTCTCGGGATCAAGCGCGGAGGTCGCCTCGTCCAGGATGAGGATGCGCGGTTGGCGCAGCAAGGCACGGGCGATCGACAGGCGCTGCTGCTGGCCGCCCGACAGGTTGGTGCCGCCCTCCTCGAGCAAGGTGTCGTAGCCCTGCGGCAGTAGTTTGATGAACTCGTCGGCACCCGCCATCGTCGCGGCGTGGACGATCTCCTCCAGGGTTGCATCTGGCCTGGTCGCGCCGATGTTCTCGCGCACGGTGCCGCGAAACAAAAAGCACTGCTGCATCACGACGCCGACATTGCTGCGCAGATGCGGGAGGTCGAGCTCGCGAATTTCATGACCGTCGATCCGCACCGAGCCGTGCTGGATCGGGTACGTGCCGCGCATCAGCCGCGTCAATGTCGACTTGCCCGAGCCGCTGCGCCCGACGATGCCGAAAACCGAACCGGCCGGGATGGTCAGCGACACGTCGTTCAGGGCCGGCGGAGCGCTGTCGCTGTAGCGGAAGATCACATGCTCGAACTCGACAGTGCCCGCGATCGGCGGGCGCAGGCCGCGCACATTCGGTGGCCGCTCCGGACTGCGGTTCATGATGTTGCCGAGCATTCGCACCGAGAGCCCGGCCTCCTGGTAGCCTTGCACCAGACCGACGATCTGTGAGAGCGGCGTGGTGACCCGGCCCGACAGCATGTTGAACGCGATCAGCGCGCCCACCGTCATCTGGTTGTCGAAGACCAGCAGGGCGCCGAAGCCGACGACCGCAACCGTCAGCAGCTTTTCGAGAAGCCCGATCACCGCCTGCGCCGAGGTAGAAATCCGCCCGACGTCGAACCGCGACTCGGCGGCCTGGGCGCAGAGCGCGTCCCAGTCGCGCTGGCGCAAGGGCTCGGTCGCCAACCCTTTGACCGTTTCCATGCCGTGGATGGTCTCGACGAGATAGGCCTGACGCTGCCCTTCGGCCTCGTAGAGGACGCGCAACTTGCGGCGGTAGAGCGGGATCAGCCCGCCGATCACACAGGCGGTGACGGCGGAAAAGCCGAGCACCATTGTGGCGAGACGACCGCTGTAGAGGAACAGCAGCGGCACGATGACCAGCAGCGAGGTGGCGTCGAGCAACGTCAGAAAGAGGCGGCCGGTCAGAAACTCCCGGATCTTCTCGACCTGCTGCATGTGCTTGGTGATGACGCCGGCCGAGGCGCGCTCGAAGAAATCGATCGGCAACGACAGCAGACGCGCGAAGGTGCGGATCGAGGTGCGCACATCGATCCGTGCCGAGGCGTAGACCAGCAGGATGCGCCTGAGATAGTTGAAAACCGCGTCGAACAGGACTGCGGCGCTGACCCCGATGGCGAGCACAACGAGAGTCGTATAGGCCTGGTGCACGAGCACCTTGTCGACGGTGATCTGGATGAAGATCGGCAGGGCAAGCGCCAGCACCTGCAGCGCGACCGCGGCCACCGCGATGTCGCGGAACATCGCGCCGTTGCGGACGACTTCCGGGAGGAACCAAGTAAAGCCGAACGGCCGGCTCTCATCCGCCAGCGCGAATGTGCGGCGCAGCAGCAGGAGCTCGCCGGTCCACTTCCTGCAGAACGTCGCCTGGTCGAGGGGTAATACGTCGAGGCAGTCAGCGAGGGGGTCGAGGACTCCAACCTTGTTCTCGTTGAATCCGAGCAGGATGACGCTGTTGCCATTTGTCAGCCGGGCGATCACCGGATAGGCGTCGCCGAGGCGTTGCAGGTCCTTCCAGCCGACCTTCAATTTGCGGCTGCGCATGCCGCTGCTGCGGGCGATCTTCGGCAGCAGCCGGGTGATGTCGTCATCGGGCCTCAGCGCAAAGTCGTGCTTGATGCGCTCGGGGGAAAGATCGATGCCGTAGTGCCGCCCGATGGCGACAAGGCACTGCAGTGCTGTTTCGACCGGAGACCCTTCCACGGTACCGCGCAGATTATCAGGCTTGGCGGCGCGAAGGGTGGAGGAGCGCGTTTGGGTCATCCAGGTGAGGACGAGCCATACGAGCACCGTGCACAGCAGGAACTGAACCGGGGGACTCGGCCTGTGGAGCCACTCGACCGGCCCGTGCCCGGCGGCGGCGAGGGTGGCGAGCGCATCGGACAACCAGCGATTCAGTTCGCCATAGAGATCGTTCATGGCTCTCGCTCCGCGGCATGTCGGCAGGTCGGCGCGTGGACGAGCGCCGTGACGCAAACGGGCCTCGGCGTGCTCCCGCTTCCGCTGCGCCATGACGGGCGGAGAGGGGCTGTGTTGGGCATGAAGCACCGACGCATTTGGGCTATTGCTCGTCGCTGAAATTTGGCGATTTCGGCCGCCGCCGCGCGGTCGCCGCGGGCGTTGCCGCCGCAGGCAATGCCGCCTGCGGCATCAGCCGCACCACCGTTGCTCCAGCATCTGCCGTTTCCTCCCCGACCGGCAGGGGAGAAGTGGGCTGGGAGCCCGGCTCGGCTCCCGGTGACGACGGCTGCTGCGACCGCAGCACGCCCGCCTTCTCTAGCTGTTCGCGCATGCCGTTCTGCGTCTGCAGCATTTGAGAGAAGGCCTGCAGGCTGGTGATCAGCCGCTGCGTCACGCGCGGCTCGGAGCCGGACAGCGAGACCAGATCAATGCGGATCATGCCGTGCTTGAGCGAAATCTCGCCAAACGCATCGACAAAGGTTTCGGGTACTACGTCCATTTACCTACCCCAAAAAAGCGGCCGGGCTTTCGGCCCGGCCGCTGCTCATGCGCGTTAAGCAATCGCGACGTGGATCGCGAACGGGTCGCTCT
>NZ_RZSA01000668.1:0-3868 GCF_003998075.1 Mesorhizobium sp. M2A.F.Ca.ET.037.01.1.1
TCGCCTATCAGGTCTGGGGGAGTGGTCCAATAGACCTTGTTTGGGCACCGGGAACGGCATCCCACCTCGATCTGGAATGGGAAATGCCACTGCGCGCTCTGTTTTTCGAGAAGCTTGGGGCGTTCTGCCGGGTCATCAAGTTCGACAAGCGTGGAACCGGGCTGTCTGATCGCCCGATCCGAATGGCGACTCTTGAGGAACGGACCGACGACATCCGGGCGGTGATGGATGCCGAGAAGGTTGAGCGTGCCAGTCTTTTCGGTGTTTCCGAGGGGGGCTCGATGACAAGTTTGTTTGCTGCCTTGAACCCGGACCGCGTGAGATCGCTAATCGTCTGGGGCACGCAAGCTCGTTGGTGCGCTTCGGAAGACCACCCATGGGGTTTGTCGTCCGAGGCGTATGATCAGCTCATCAAGGATGTGGCTGAGAACGGCCCCTCAGACGAGTACATCCGTGGAGCAGGGGTCGGGCTCGGGCGTAGTGTCGATCAAACGGTGGTCGATGCCCAAGCGCGTGTTATGAGGGCCGCGGCGAGCCCGTCCGCATAGGCGGCCTACGAAGCGATGAATCGGGACATCGATATCCGGAATATCCTTCCTGCGATCTCAGTGCCAACGCTAGTCATGATCCGTTCCCACGATCCGGTTGCATCGGCTGAAGCCGCGCGCGACATGGCGCGGCGCATACCTCAAGCAGAAATGAGGGAGTATCCCGGGGACATACACACCTTTGTCGCCAGGGACATGGATACGATCCTGGCCGACATTCAGTCGTTTTTGACCGGTGTGACGCCGGAGGTTACGCCTGACCGAAAGCTAGCCGCGATACTGTTCCTCGACATCGTGTCATCAACGGACCATCTAGCGAGGGACGGGGATCAAGCATGGAGCAATACGCTAACCTCCTATTACAACGTCGTACGCAAGGAAATCGCACGCTACCGCGGCGAGGAGTTTTCGGTTGCCGGTGATGGTTTCTTGGCACTGTTCGACGGGCCAGCGCGCGCGGTACGGTGTGCCCTCACCATTGCCGCCTCGGTGAAGCAGCTTGAGATCGACATTCGAGCGGGTGTCCACGTCGGGGAATGTGCAATTGTGGGGACCAACGTAACAGGCCTCGCTATCCACACAGGAGCCAGGATCATGAGTTCAGCGGAGGGGGGAACGGTTTTGACCTCTCAGACCGTGAGGGACTTGGTCGCGGGCTCAGGCCTACGTTTCGCAGATCACGGAGAGCACGTGCTCAAAGGTGTGCCTGACAAACACCGCTTATTCCTGGCGATGTTGGAAGAGGGGCAGCTTCCTGGCGATACCCGGTTGGTCTAAGCTGTTCCATGCTCGTAACGGCAACGAGCAGGCAGCTCCCCCTTCGGCCCCCATGCTGCCCGTCGGCAACGCGCCTCAACGCGGACGTTTTGGTAAACTTCACCGCGCCAATAGCGGACGCGCCTCGGGTCCCCGATCTCTCAACTCCCAAGCACATCCTCGATATAAATCGGCAGCTTGCGCACTCGTTTTCCCGTGGCGTGGAAAACTGCGTTGGCTATGGCTGGAGCGGTTCCGACTAGGGCGATTTCACCAAGGCCCTTCACTCCCAACGGGTTTACATGGGGATCGACTTCTTCAACAAAATGCGCCTCGAGTTGGTGAACGTCGAGGTTCACTGGCATGAGGTAATCGGCCATATGCGCGTTAACCGGCCGGCCGTCGCGGGCATCCAGGACGGTGCGCTCCATTAGAGCCATGCCGATACCTCCTATCATACCGCCGGTGCACTGACTCCTGGCGAGCAGCGGGTTGACGACGCGGCCGATACCGTATGCACCCACGAGACGGCGCATGCGGATCGTTCCCACGTCCGGATCGATTGCGACCTCCGCCAGGACTGCGCCGAACGAATGCATCGAGTATTTCTCGGCCAATTCCTGCGCCCGCTGGGCAGAACCTCTCGCCTCAATCGGGGACCCTGAACCGTTGACAATGTCTTGGTAGGATAGGCCCTGGGAAGGATCACCCCGACGCTGTAGCCGTCCGTTGGCCCACTCCAGATCCGGCGCTAGCAATCCGTGAAGCTTCGAGCCGGGCTGTGTTGCTCGTGCAGCAGCTTGCGCTTGTGCCTCGAAGCACGCCTCCCGTATCGCCGAGCCCACCGAGGCCATGGTCCAGGAGCCACCATGAGGAGGCGTTTCGGGATAATCGGACCGACCCAGTCGGAACCGAATTCTGTCCGTGGGCAGACCTAAGAATTCCGCAGCCACCTGCGTCATCGACGTGTAGGTGCCTGGCCCCATGTCGCTGGCAGCGGCCTCGACTTCCACTGAACCGTCGGCCATCAGCCGGACGAGGGCATTAGCCGGCGCCTGGAACGCGGGGTATGTTGCCGACGCTGCCCCCATTCCGATTAGAAGACGACCGTCCCGCATCGATCGCGGCTCCGGATTTCGGCGTGACCAGCCGAAATGTTGAGCCGCCACCTGGTAGCATTGCGTCAACGAGCGACTGGAAAAAGGCTTGCCCTCGGCTTCGTCAATGGACGGCTCGTTACGCAGCCGAAGCTTTATGGGGTCAATGCTCATCGCGTAGGAGAGCTCGTCCATGGCGCTTTCGAGAGCGAAGATGCCGCTCGCCTCTCCTGGGCCGCGCATGTGGTTAGGCGTGCCCGTATCAAGCGGTGACAGCCGGTACTGAGTACGCAAGTTGGGACACGAATACATGTATTCGGTGACCGCTGTCAGCGCCTCTTCGAACTGCTCGTACCGGCTCGTTTCACCGACACCCTCGTGAAGGATACCTGCAAGCTTACCCTCCGAGTTCGCTCCCACCGCAACCCTCTGTTGCGTGCGCGGCCGATGCCCGGTGGTGAAAAACATTTGCTTGCGCGTAAGCACCAGCTTCACAGGGCGTCGGACATGCCGAGCCGCAAGTGCGGTGAGCGTCACATGTGGCCATGTCCGCAAACTGGTGCCGAAGGCACCTCCAATAAAGGGACAGTTCACCTGAACGCTCTCTACCGGCAGCCCGAAGACGGCAGCAATCTCCGCCCGCTCATTGGCGATGTATTGCGTCTTGCTCCAGAGGATGAGCCGCTCGCCCTCCCATGCCGCGATAGTCGCGTGCGGCTCCATGGGGTTATGGTTCTCTCGTGCAATCTCATAGACGGCATCGATCTTGTAGGCTGCTTCCGTGAGCGCGCGGTCGGCGTCGCCGCGCGATCTGTCCGCGCGGCCCGCACTCGGAGCGATCCTTTCGGCCAGCTGATCCGTGGGATCGACCAAGGGCCGGCTGGAATCATATTGAATGCGTAGTGCTGCAGCAGCGTGTTCCGCGTCATCAAGCGTGTCGGCGACGACGACGGCTACCGGCTGGCCATAGAAGCGCACTATCTCGTCCTGCAGCACATGCAACCGCTCGCCCGCCGCCGGATCGATGACAGCCTTGTGCGGCAGATACGGAAGCTGAGGCGAATTGCGGTGAGTGATCACCGCCTTGACGCCCGGCATGCTTTCCACCTCGGCCGCCATGATGTCTGTGATGCGACCAAGACCAACGCTTGCGCTAACTATGACGGCATATAGCTGATCCGGCTGATTGAAGTCTGCCGCGTAGCGAGCTGCTCCAGTGACCTTTGCCCGTCCATCCACGCGCGTGAAAGGTTTCCCTATAGAGGCAATGGTCATGCGAGTTCTCCCGCTATTTCAAGCGCTCGGACAATGGTTCGCGGCAAAAGTGCGATTTTTACGTGATTGTGGTGAAGCGCCTTCGCGCCCAGCGTCGAAAGGGACGTCGCTTCCTCGAAGACATCGCGGTCCACCGGCCGCCCGGTGAGCGCGGTCTCGCATCCGCGCATCCGCCAAGGCATGGTGCCGACC
>NZ_RZSA01000669.1:0-3854 GCF_003998075.1 Mesorhizobium sp. M2A.F.Ca.ET.037.01.1.1
CGTGGTGATCGCCGCCGGCGCCGGGGCTCCGGCGATCGCGGCAACGGCCGGTATCGAGCTGCCGATCGAGACCCCACCCGGCCTGATCGTGCATTCGCGCCCTTACGACAAGCTGCTCAATGGGCTGGTGCTGGCCGACAGGCTGCATATGCGCCAGACGGCCGAGGGCCGCATCATCGCCGGCTCCGATTTCGGCGGCGGCGATCCGGGCGAGCATCCGGACACAGCCGCGCGCGAGCTATTTGCGGCAATGAAAGCGATGCTGCGCGGCGCGGACGGGCTGGAGCTCGATTTCCACACCGTCGGCTACCGGCCGACCCCGGTCGACGGCTTTCCGATCGTCGGCCGCGCGGAAGGCGCCGGCGGCCTCTATGTCGCCGTCACGCATTCGGGCATCACGCTGGCGCCAGTCCTGGGATTGTTTGCCGCCCGCGAGATCCTGGAGGGCGAGCGCGATGTGCTGCTGACGCCTTATGGGCTGGAGCGCTTCGCCCGGTAGCCCGAAGGTCGGCGAAAATAGTCTCGGGACCAGCAGGGACCGATTGCCTTAACCCGCCATCGCCAAACGCGCGACGGCCGGCGCGAAAGGCCTGATGCTGGTGCCGCCGCGGGTCATGGTAACGAAGCTCGACTGCGGTATCTCGTGCCAGATGCGGCCGTCGCGATCGAACGGCTCGGAGACGATGCAGCGACCTACCCCCTTGGCGAAAGCGCCGGTGTAGAGCGTCGGCGCCTGGTCGTCGGTGGCATAACGCACCGCGTGAAGTGCCTGGCCGTCGCTGAAGGCGGCGGTCAGCTTCAGTGACGGTTCGATCCCGGCGCGGCGCGAAACCTCGAGCACGCGGCCGGCGGCCCGCGATACCGCGCCATACGGATCGTCGGCGAGCCGATCGCCGACCATCAGCCGAAAGAACAATTCGGAATCGGTGCTCCCCTCGAGTTCATCGAACAAGTCGTCGGCGAGCGAGTTCTCGAGCGCGCGCCGGATCTTCTCGAAGCCGCCGATCTGGCCGTTATGGATGAACGACCAGCGGCCCGAGACGAAGGGATGGCAGTTCATGCGGCTGGTGGCGCCGCCGGTCGAGGCGCGCACATGGGCGAGGAACAGGCCGGACTTGATCTGGCGGCCAAGGCTTTTGAGATTGGGGTCGGACCAGGCCGGCAGAATGTCGCGGTAGAGGCCGGGTTCTGGCCGATCGCCGTACCAAGCCACTCCGAAGCCGTCAGCATTGGTCGGGGATTTCGCCTCCCGCGCCTGCCGGCTCTGAATGACCAGCGAATGGGAGGGCGCCGCAATGACGTCCTCCAGGAAGATCGCGTTGCCGAGATAGGCTGCCCACCTGCACATTGTCTGTCATCCCTTGTCGATGCGTTTTCGGGCGCGCGGATGAATTCGGCGCTCGTCTGGCGCCACAGATGGCAGGATGGCGCTTTGGCGTCCTTACGCCGCGCTTACGTTTTGCTGATCTCTGCCCGGAGGGCGTCTCGGCAGGTCTGCTTCAGCCGACCAATGCCAGCCTGGCCGGTGCGGGCGCGAACGGCCGGATGCTGGTGCCGTCCCTCGTCATGGCGACGAAGCTCGAGGGCGGGATCGCGTGCCAGTCGCCGCCGTCGCGGTCGAAGGGTTCGGAGACGATGCAATGGCCGGCGCGCCTGGCGAAGGCGCCGGTATAGAGCGTCGGCGCATGGTTGTCGGTGGCATAGCGAACGGCGTAGAGCGTTTCACCATCGGAAAAGGCGGCCGTCAGCTTTAGGGCCGGCTCGATGCCGGCACGGCGCGAGGCTTCGACGACGCGACCGGTTGCCCGCGACACGGCGCCTTGCGGGTCCGCCGCCAGCCCCTGGTCGATCATCAGGAGAAAGAAGAGCTCGGAATCGGTCGTGCCCTCGCGCTGGTCGAAGACCTCGTCGGAGAGCGAATTCTCCAGCGCGCGACGGATCTTTTCGAAGCCGCCGATCTGGCCGTTATGCATGAACGACCAGCGGCCGGAGATGAACGGGTGGCAGTTCATGCGGCTGGTGGCGCCGCCGGTCGAAGCACGGACATGGGCGAGGAACAGGCCGGATTTGATCTGCCGGCAAAGGCTCTTCAGATTGGGGTCGGACCAGGCCGGCAGGATGTCGCGGTAGAGCCCGGGCTCGGGCCGGTCGCCATACCAGGCGAGACCAAAACCGTCGCCATTGGTCGGCGACTTGGCTTCCTGGGCGCAATGGCTCTGGGCGATCAGCGAATGACAGGGCGCGGTGATGATGTCTTCGAGGAAGACCGCTTCACCCAGATAGGCCGCCCACCGGCACATCGCTTTCCACCATTCCTAGGCGCGATCCATCAGAGCCTGGGGCTCCTTGACCGCGTGCGAACCTCTGTTGTGCGTGCGCTCATAGAGCTCGCGAACGATTCGGCTCGCAGTAGTTTCGAACAGAAATGGCAAGAAAGCGTGAACGAGCGCGGCGCACGCGGCCATCGACAGGCGCGAGCAGAACCAGGCGGCAAAGGCCATGTGGCCGAAATAGCTCTCGCCGACCTTGGCCGGGTGCGAGGTGAAGAGTGCCGTAAGCCTGGTCGTCATGGTGATCCCTCCTGCCGGGATGAGCCCCGATGATGAGTATCGTGCCACGGGGCTTTGGTTCATCTGTCCCATTTCGTCCTTGCTTTTTGTTATTTTGTGGGACATTCATCCCAATATGTCGATGGAACTTGATGCAATCGATCGAAGATTGCTGGCTGAACTGCAGCGCGACGGCACGCTTTCCGTCGACCAGTTGTCGGAGCGCGTGGCGCTGTCGCGCAACGCCTGCTGGCGGCGCGTCAAACGGCTCGAGGAGGACGGCATCATCACCGGCCGGGTCGCGCTGGTCGATGCCGAGAAGCTGGGCCTCGGCCTCCCCGTCTTCATCCTGATCCGCACCTCCAATCATGACCCGGACTGGCTGCAGAAATTCCGCGCGGCCGTGACCGGCTTTCCCGAGATCACCGGCGTCTACCGCATGTCGGGCGACCTCGATTATGTGCTGAGAGCCCGCGTCGCCGACGTGAAGGCCTATGACCGCCTCTACCAGCGGCTGATCGCCAAGGTGGCATTGTCGGACGTCTCGGCCTCCTTCGTCATGGAGGAGATCAAGGAGACGACCGTGGTGCCGGTGGAACTGCGGTAGGTAGCCAAGGCCTCTTCGTCATCCACGGGCGGAGCAAGGAGCGAAGCGACGCGCGTAGACCCGAGGATCCATTCCGTGACTTCGACGCACCGCTACGGTGCAGAATTCTGCTCCGCCGCTTTCCACGGTCGAGGTAACGGAATGGATCCTCGGGTCTGCGCTCCGCTACGCGTCGCTCCGCCCGTGGATGACGACGTGATGGGCGTTCTCGCCAATCGCCAAAGTTAATGGCGAGGTCATAGTCACGCCAGAAAGAAAGCCGTTGATAGGCTCTGATCTCGAGTTGACCGAATCGGCATTCGCTCCCATAGGAATGGGCTCATGCGCACGGCTGTCCATCCTTCCTCCGTCATCGGCCCCACCGTCGGTTTCGTCAGGCTTCCGCATGGCGAAGGCCTGCCTCTGCCGGCCTATGAGAGCGCGGGCGCCGCCGGCATGGATTTGCGGGCCGCGGTGCCGGAAGACCGGCCGCTGCTCATCCTACCGGGAAAACGCGCTTTGGTGCCGACCGGGCTCGTCCTGGAAATTCCGGAAGGCATGGAAGGCCAGGTGCGGCCGCGCTCGGGCCTTGCCTTCAAGCATGGCCTCACGGTCCTCAACTCGCCCGGCACCGTCGACAGCGACTATCGCGGCGAGGTGAAAGTGCTGCTGGTCAATCTCGGCGATGAGGATTTCGCGGTGACGCGCGGCATGCGCAT
>NZ_RZSA01000066.1:0-12312 GCF_003998075.1 Mesorhizobium sp. M2A.F.Ca.ET.037.01.1.1
GGTGATCGCGACGACCGCCGTGTCCTGCCAGCGCGCGCCGAGCCCTTTCTCGAATTCCTCGAAGGCGCCGTCGAGGCCGCCGAGCAGATTGGCGAGCCGCCCCGTCGCGCCGCCTTCGTTGACATGCGTGTCCCAGCCGTCGAAGGCTAAAGCCGCAATGCGCGGCCCGTCATCGGCCGCCATCAGCCTTGCAGCACCTTGCGCCGACTGGCGCATGCCGGCGGCATTGTCGAGGCCGCCCTTCGGCTTCATTGTCTTGCCGTCTAGCTGGTCGCCCATCGCCATGCGGTCGGCGTCGAGACCTTTCTGCAGGGCTGCGGCCAGCAGCGGGTCGCGAGGTCGAGCACGCGTTCGGCCAAGGCGTCGCCGGGCGTGGGCAGCGCCTGTGGCGCCCAGCCGAGCACGGGCGCTGCGCCACGGATCACCAGCGGCGTCGACGGCCCGACCGCGAGTCCGCCGGCCTTCGCGATCCTGTCACCCGCCGGCAGGCTGGCTAGAGCCCGGTTGAGCCAGCCGGTGGTGGCGTTGCCCGGACCGGGAAGGCCGCTTTCCAGCACGTCCTGGCCGTCGAAATGCGAGCGGTCGCGATAGCCGGTCGCAGCGGCGTGCACGACCGCCGCTTGGCCCGCCTTGAACAGGCGCGCAAACACCGGCATTGCCGGGCTGACGGCAAAGAAACCGTCGAGCGGCATTGCCGGGTTGGCGCCTGAAAGCGAAAGCGCGATATCGCCATGCAGGCCGGCATAGTCCGGATCGCCGATCGGCCCGACCGTCGACAGCCCATCCAGCGCGCCGCGCAGCACGATGACGATCAGGCGCGGGTCGCGGCTGTCGGCGGCGCGGGCAAAGCGCGGCAGATGGGCCCAGGCAAACAGCGCCCCGCCGGTCATCAGCATCGCGCGGCGGGACAGGCTTGGGGTTTCGCAAAGAAGGCTCATGGCCGCGTCTCCATACTGATCATCGGCGTTGGAACTCGGGCGCCGTCAACAGCAGCGCGAGGCCCTGCTGCCTTGATTCGGCGCGAGCGATCGCCTCTCGCGTCTCCGAAGAGACCGAGGCGCCGAGAAGGCTGGAAAGCATCTCGTCGGGATTGCCGATGTCGTCGGCCTGCCGCGCGGCTTGCCAGGCCATATCGAGACGCGTCTTCATGCCTTCGGCCGACGCCCAGGCGTCGGTGCTGTCGGAAAAGCCGTTCGGCCCCGGCGGCTGCCACAGCGGCTCGCCGAGCACGTTCAGCCAGCGCAGCGACCGCTGCGGTTCGTTGCCGGCGGTCGCGCCGACCGCCGTCGCAGCGCGACGACATAATCCAAGGGCGAGCGCAGCTTCGTGAGCGGCGTCGACCAGGCTTCGGGCATGTCGATCAGCGTCAACGCGATCGAGCGCAGGTCGCCGTCGGTCTTGGTGAAGACCGAGGCCAGGCGGGCGATCGCCGCCGCTGGCGGATCGTCGGCGATGAAATGGCGGGCAAGCTTGGTGGCGATGTGCCGCGCGGTGGCCGGATGGCGGGCAATGTCGTTGAGCGCGGCCTCCGCCTGGCCCATGCCGCAGTCGGGATAGGTCTTGCCGAGCAGCGCCGCCTTGCCCGGCTGATGCGCATTGGTGTTGAAGACGAAGCTTCCCGGTTCTCCCAGCCGCCCCTCGCGGCCCGCCATGGTCCAGCCGGTCAGCATGGCGGCGAAACTGGTGACGTCCGCCTGGGCATAGCCGCTGCCGACGCCGAGCGTATGCAGTTCCAGGATCTCGCGGGCGAGGTTCTCGTTGAGGCCGCGGCCGCGCCGCTTGCCGGCGCGCGAATCAGGCCCGATGGACTGTTGGTTGTCGAGATAGAACAGCATCGCCGGATGATGCTCGACAGCAAGCAGCATATCGGCGAAGCGGCCGAGCACGAAGGGGCGGATCGCCTCGCGCTCGAAGGCGCCGGCGCTTGCCCGGACGACCGGCGCCTTGGCGATTGAAACGCAGAAATGGTTCGACCAGAAGCCGACCAGCCGCTCCACGAAGCCCGGCGCCGCAGCAAGCGCCTTGTCGAACCGGGCTTGCGCCTCGTCGCGATAGATATCGGCCTCGAGGCGCGGCACCGCGGGTTTGGCTTTTGCATTGGCCGGGCCGGCTAGATCATCGGCCGCCATCGGCTGCATGACGGCCGGCGCCTTTTCACTCCGCGCCGCCTTGCGCTCCAGGGCCGCCGCCATGCTGGCCTGGATCGCCGCCGTGCTGTCCAGCAGCCCGGCATTCCTCGGATCGTCGGGGGAAATGAGCGCGATATCCTGCTGCTTGAGCTCGGCCTTGAGGTAGCTGCGCGGATCGGCGGCGATCTTGCCGAAATCGTCGCCCGGTCTTGCGCCGAGACCGAAGCGGTGGAGCGCGACCAGCGCCGGATCCGGTCGGACGGAATTGGAAACGGGTGCGGCCAATGAAGCCTCCGTCTGGAGTCGGCGTCGATCGTGCCGGCCGACATGTTCGATGGTTCGCAAGAGCGCTCACGACGCCGGCCGCAGCACCGGCGCCATGAGCGGGCCGTTACCAGCGGCGCCAGTGGTGCCAGCGGTGGTAAGGATGCCAGACCGGGCCGACATAGACGCGCGGTCCGCCCCAGTAATAATAGCCGGGGTAGATCACCCGGCGATTGGGGACGCAGCGGCCCCAATAATTGGGATGCCAACCCGGACCGCAACCCCAGGCGACATGCTCGATCATTGCCGGCGCGGCGGGCGCAACCGGCGCGATCGGCATGGCCGAAGCCGCGCTTGCCGCGGCCGTGCCGCCGATGGCGAGCGCGGCGGCGAGCGAATATTTCGTCAGACTGTTCATGGGATACTCCCGAAAGTTCCGAGGTTGAAGAGAACCTGCCCGCCGCCGAAGGCGCTCACAGGCTTGTCCCTCTTTCCCTTGAACGGAGCGCGCCCGCTTTTTCCGTCGCCGCCTATGGCGATTTTTTTGCGGGTGGCGGCTGTCGGCCGGCACGCCGAAGCAGTGCGTCGGCCAGCAGCTGGCGGTCTTCCGGCGAGCCCGATGCAGCGAATTCGACGATGCGCTGTTCCAGCCGCGCCCGCACGGTGACATCAGCGTTGCGCGCTCGCTCCAGGGCGGCGGCAAGCGCGTTGCTGTCGAGGGTCGGCTGCTGCAGCAGGTTCGCCGCCTCGCGCCGCGCGGCCTGGGCGTCGAGGATCACGTCGCGGGACTCTCGGCGCACCTCGCGCAGCGCCTGGCGGAAAATCTTGCGGTCGGCGGCGGGCAGCCGGCCGCCTGCCGATTCCAGCGAAAAGCCCGGATTGGATTTGCCGATCAGCCAGCCCGCCCCGCCGGCCACCGCGCCGATCAGAAAGACGTTGAGCACCAGGGATGCCGCGACAAGACGGGGGTTCATAGGTCCTCCTCCACCTGGTCGGCATCGGGTCCGGCGTCGCCGAACGACGTCGCGTTGGCGTCCATGACGTAATGGTCGGACTGGATATCCGGGCTGACGACGGTCACCAGCGCCAGCCCTGCCACGGCGCCAGCGAGCCCGACGCCCGCAAGCCCGAAGCCCAGCCACCAGAACCGCCGGCGCCGCTCCTGCCTAACCTCGGTCGTTGCCTGGGCGACGATGGCGCGATGCAGCGCCGGGCTGGGCGCCTCGGCCCGATGCCGGTCGAGCATGGCGTCGAGCCTGCCGGCGCGCGCCAGGATGGCGCGGCCTTGCTCGGTCTCGGCAAACAGTGTCGCAGCGGCCTGATCGGCCCGCGGCCAGCGGTGCAACGCGCCGCCATAGACGTCAGCCAACGCGGCGAAGCGCCCGGCATCCATCGGCCCGCTTGTGGTTTTCTCAGCCATATCGTTCCCCCTTCCACCGTTTTGACGTGGCCCCCCACGCCCTCATCCGCCAAGCCGGCAACTCCCTTGCTTTCTCAGTCATCGCCATCATCTCCGATAAGCATCGCCTGCAGGGCGCGGCGACCCCGCGCGAGCAGGCTTTCCAGCGCATCGACGCTGACCTGCATGGCGCCGGCGGCCTCGATGTTGGACAGCTCCTGATAATAGACCAGCACGATCGCCTCGCGCTGGCGCGGCGCGAGGCGCTGCAGCGCCTGGTTGACCCTGCGCTCTTCGTCGCCCGGCATGGCATCGGGGAGCGGTGCGTCATCGGCCACCTCCGGCAGCTCGTCCGTTACCCATTCGCGCCGGCGCCGCAGCCGGTCGTAGCAGAGGTTGAGCGCGACGCGATGGATCCAGGTGTCGAATCGCGCGTGCCCCTGGCGCCAGCCTGAGGCGTGGCGCCAGATGCGCACGAAAGTCTCCTGCGCGACGTCCTCGGCCTCCGCCGCGTCGCCCAGCATCCGCGCGGCCAGAGCCAGGATGCGCGGTAGCTTGCGCGCCACCATCGCCTGCATTGCGGCGGGGTCGCCGGCGCCAATGCGGCGTACCAGTTCCTCGTCCGGATCGGCGCCCATCAACAGGGGCGCTCGCATGTGTCATTGCGCGGCATAACCTCTTGGTCATTGCTCCTGCTTGGGAGCGGATTTGTGGCTCGGCCGCTCGTCGGCGCCGAGCACCCCGTCGCCATTCTTGTCCAGCTTGGCGAAGCGCTTGGCGAGGAAAGCGTCGAGTTCGCCCTTGTCGACGAAGCCGTCCTTGTTGGCGTCCATGCGCGCGAAGGATTTGGCCGGATCGCCTTTTGCCTTGCGTTCGGTCTGGAAAGCGGTCCATTCGGCGAGGCTGACCTTGCCGTCATTGTCGGTGTCGGCCCGCATGAACGCCTTTTTCCGGCGCGCCTCGAACTTTTCCAGCGTCAGGCCGAACTTGGTTTGGTCAGGCTTGGCGGCAGCCCCAGTGTCCGGCGTCGTCTGGGCGGGGGCAGGCGTCGTCGTCTGGGCGACCGCGACAGTGGTCTGCAGGCCAAGGGCAAAGGCGAATAGGCGGATCATGCTCTCGTCTCCGGTTGGCGCGGCCATTGGCGGCCACGCTTCAGCCGTTGAACGCGGCGAGGAGCAAAATCCGTCGGTCCTTTTAGCCGGACGGCAATCCATCCGATACGGTTGCGCCGGACCGGAATGCGTCCGAACGGAAGCTGCGACTATCTCTGGTTGTCGACCACCACCAGCTGGTCCGGCTTGAAGCCGGCATGCTGCGGCGTCCAGACGTCGCCTTCGCGGTTGAACCAGTGGCACAGATACGTGCCGGAGGCCGCGCCGTCGCTGATAGTCATCTCCGGGCCTCCGGATTTCAGCCTGACGACGTCTCCGGTCTTGAAATTGTTGGGCATTTCGACCTCCCATGCTGACCGGCCGAGTTTCCCACCAACAGCTACTCCCGACAATGGTCGAGATGCGCCGATGACATGGTACAGGGTTGGGAAGATGTCGATGCCGCTTGGCTGGCACGCCGTGCAGCGCTCCATATGTGGCCGGATTATGTCGGGCTTCGCAGGCGAAGCGAGCGACCTGATCGCTCCGTGTCTTCAATCGCTGTCGTGCTGAGGGGCCGGCGGCTGCGCCGGCTGGCTGTCTTGTCCGGCCGGGCGGACGGTCATGGACCTTTCATTGGGCCACAATGCCTGTGCCTTCATAACCGCTGCCAGGAGATTCTCTGCTTCAACGCTTCCGATCTCGGTTAGAAGCGGGCTGTTGCCGCCTGCTGCGAAATCGACGTGATAGACAGTCCAACTCCTCATTGCATTTCCGGCAATTGCGTCTCGGCGCGGGCACGCGGATGGAAGCCCGGCTCGCTTTTGTGGTTAGGATTTTGAGGTCCGCGAGCCGGGCATGCGCCAACCGATGGGCGGGGGGCTTGGGGTTATCAGCCGGCGCGATGGCGAGACTGTCTGATTTGCCCCCTGGTCCACAATCGACCGAGGTCCATCCTGCCGGACGCATTGGTCCGAAAGGACAAAAGATATAGCCCCTTATTCCGTTGGGGCAGATTGCCTGTGCCGGTGATCTGTCAGCGCGGGCTTGGCAAAATCTGTCGGCGCCATCAGATACCTGTCTCAGGCCGCCGGCATTGGGCGCGGATCGAGTCCGGGTCAAAAGGCGACAAAGACGCCGCTCTGGAGAGCCGGCAACCCGCGCTGGATCACGTTTCTCCTGGATGGAGGCGAACCTCTTCCTCCGCAGGCAGCGTTTGCGGCTGAAGCAACTCGGAAGGCGAAAGTGGACCGCCTCAGGGCAAGGTCCACTGGCATCAGCGACCAAATCAAAGTTCGAAAGATCGGGTCGTCGCCATACCACCCGGTCATTTCATAGCGCTCCATCTCAGGGATACGGCCTGACCCTGGCGATCGAACCGGCGCATTCGGAGAGGCTTGTGCGGAAGAGCGAAAAACACTAAGCCAGCCCGCGTGGGGCCTGTAGCTCAATGGTTAGAGCCGGCGGCTCATAACCGCTTGGTTGGGGGTTCGAGTCCCTCCGGGCCCACCATTCAGTCTGCGAGTTCTGGCGCGTTTTCGACCATCTCAGAATAGTGTCGACATTTCCGTAGGTTACCGGCGCACTTGCGGCAACGCTTGGCTGAGACAACCCCGTCTGGGCCTAGAATGGCTCGATTTCGGACCTTCGTCTCTGCAGCCCCATTTGCGTAGCCAACTGTTTGGAAAAGCGATGCTCGGGCGATGGTCGGAATCAGAAGCCGAGGAGGGCAGATTGATCGGACCATGCGAGGGGAAGGCGGGACAGGCGCGACAGCCCATGGGCTGTGAGTTCGACTGGCTGGATGCCGGCGATAATCTTCGACACGATCTTCGGCGAGAGAAACGCCAGCGGCAGCAGCCTGCTCACCTCAGAGACGGTGGTCGCGTTCAAGCTGGCGATCTCCGTCAGGCTTCGACCCGAGCCATCGGTGAGTTGATGGAGATAAAGCTGAGAGCGATAGACCACGTCGATCAACGCTGCATCCGGCTCCGAGCCGTTGGACGAGGGATCGGTTAGTACGATGCGCATCTCGACGCCGCGTCGCTTGATTTCAAATGGGCATGTGATCGACAGCGTTTCAGCGCCGCCGTCGGATGGCAAAGCCCTATCGAGCAGATGTTCGGATAGTCCCCGGCAATCAATGTCGACGGTCAATGCCTTCTGACCAAGTGCGATGCGGCGAGCGAGTTTCTGAAAAAGCGATCGCTTAGCGTCGGCAGTCTCGAAGCTCCAGGCAGTCCTGACTTCAGCCGCGCGGCTCATCGCGTATTGAATCTCGCCGGGACCTCCCCAACGCCGAATCAAATCAGCGATTTGGCTGTGATCGCTGAGAATACGATTCAGCTGAAGCTCAACGACTGATTCAACTGCATCGGCAGGAAGACGCCATCCGTCGGAGCTGCGGCGCCGCTGATCAACAAACTGTTTTGAGACATAATAGCGATAGCGAACGCCTCGCTTGTTGGCATGCACCGATCGAAGGTTCTCGCCATGTTCGTCAAAGAGAAGTCCGGTGAGAAGGTGCGGCTGAGTGACGTTCGATTTGCTCCTCCGGCGTGGTGCTTGAGACGCCAGGAGCGCCAGCGCCTCTTTGAACACCGGGCCTGCGATGATCGGCTCGTGCTCGCCGTCGTGGACCTGATCCTTGTGCTTGATCTTGCCTATGTAGATGGGATTCGAGAGCAGGTGATAAAGATTGCCGCGGCCGAACGGCATCGTCACAGCAAGGGTCCCATCCTGGCGCTCGCGGGTGCGCGTCGTGAGACTGTCCCGCGCCGCTTCGTCAGCAAGGTCGCGCACTGACTTCAGCACAAGGTAGCGCTTGAAGAGAAGCCGAACGATCTTCGCCTCGCCGTCGTCGATGACTAGCTTGCGATGCTCCACGCGATAGCCGAGCGGCACGACACCGCCCATCCACATGCCCTTCTTCTTCGATGCCGCGATTTTGTCGCGGATGCGCTCGGCTGTGACCTCGCGCTCGAACTGCGCAAAGGACAGAAGCACGTTTAGCGTCAGCCTGCCCATCGATGTGGTGGTGTTGAACTGCTGGGTCACAGAGACGAATGACGCCGAGCTGGCATCGAAGATCTCGACGATCTTCGAAAAGTCCATCAGCGAGCGGGTGAGGCGGTCGATCTTATAGACGACCACTACATCAATCTTTTTGTCGCGAATGTCTTGAAGCAGCCGCTGCAGAGCGGGGCGCTCCATCGTTCCACCTGAGATGCCACCATCGTCATAACGATCAGGGACGAGCTTCCAGCCAAGGCCGACCTGTGAGGCAATGAACGCCACACAGGCCTCGCGCTGGGCGTCGAGCGAGTTGAATTCCTGATCGAGGCCTTCCTCGCTCGATTTACGAGTGTAGACCGCGCAGCGCAGGCGACGTGTCGCGTTGCTGCTCATAAGCCAAAGAACCTCGGACCGGACCAATGCGCGCCGGTGATCTTGCGCGCGATCGACGATAGCGAGGGATAAACCTTGGCCTCAAAGACGAAGCCATCCTCGAGCACGTCGACGATGTGGGTCTTGCCGTTCCAGTCACGGACCAACCGTGCGCCTGGCAAAACTAGTTTGCGCTTTGGAGCGGCAGTCACCTTGATGTCGTCAGTGCCAACGCTAGGTTGCCTGTCACGGTCGGCGACCTTCTTCTCGACCCGGTCTATGGCGGACCTGAGCATGCGACGCGTCTCGGTGGAAAATCCACCGAGACGTTTTGCCTGAAGATGCCAGGCTGCTGCCCTGATCAGAAGCTCACGCCTGACACCTTTCGGTGGCGAGCATCTGTAGATCTTCTCCCATTGGGCTGCGAGATCCTCGCGGGAGAGGTCGCCTAAGGCGGCGACCGCTGCTTCGATGTCGAGCTTAGCGCGCATGAGGCTTAGGCGCCCTCGCGCCGTCATCGATGCGGTAGCGGCGGACGCCATCCTTGCCGACATCGCTGACCAGGTTGAGGCCAAGCTTCTTCTTGACCACCGCCGACAAGAAGCCCCGTACCGAGTGTGCCTGCCAGCCTGTGACCTCCTTCAGCATCTCGATGGTGGCGCCTTTGGCCAGGCGAAGTTTCTACAGCACTAGGTCCGATTTGCTCTGCTTGCTCTCGTTGCGGGCCGCAGCCTTCGGTGGCTTTGCCGGTCCCGCCTCCGCACCAGCGTCAACGTCACGAGCTCTCTTCTTGGGCGACTTCGCCTTCTTCGCCCGCTTGGGCGGGGTCTCGAGCGCGTCCCAAATGTGCTCACGCGGCTCCGGCGGGATCTGAAGCTTGTCGTTGTCGGATTCCGTGCTTTGATCGGTGCCGAGTGTTGCCATGATCGTTCTCCTTCAGTGTCAGTGCCGGCCAATCCGGCGCCTGTACTGACTTGAGCCCGGCTGGCGGGCTGGAGAGAGACCTTGGTTTTGGTGGCGATGGATACCGCCTCTTCGTTCCCCACACCAATGCTTGCGCGCGCAAGGAAGTCCAGCCGAATGTGCCTTGACGGCTAGCTATTTGCGAAATGGCAGGTAAGAAGCAGTTGGGCTTCGATTGTTTCAAAACTGAGGAATTTTACACGATGTCGGACGAACACGATCACGCTCACGCTGCTCTGATCGAACTGACCGCAGATATTGTGTCTGCGTATGTCAGCAAGAATGCCGTTCCGGTGGCGGGACTGCCAGAGTTGATCGAGAGTGTGAACGCGTCGCTGTCAAAGATTGGGCAGCCGTTCGAAGAGCCGAAGCCTGCACTGACGCCCGCCGTGAATCCGAAGAGGTCGGTGACGCCGGACTACATGGTCTGCCTTGAGGACGGAAAGAAGTTCAAGTCGCTCAAGCGCCACCTGAGCACGCACTACGGTCTAACGCCCGACGAATACCGCACCAAATGGGGCTTGCCCGTCGACTACCCGATGGTTGCGCCGAACTATGCTGCAACCCGCTCACAGCTGGCTAAGGCTAGCGGACTAGGGCGCAAGGCGTCGACCAGCGCCGTGAAAAAGCGTTCATCTGGGCCAAAGGCCAAGTAACGGGAAAGCCTAAGGGCGACGCCGCTTTGGGGCCGAGAACAGACCGGCAGCTTCGGTCTACGACACTTCACGAGCGGACAGTTAGATTGGGCGTGCGCACGTCGCGGTGTGACCGTTGCTGACCATCGTAGGCGCTTTGCGTCCAAAGCAATTCGGCGAGTGACGCGTGGCGAGCCTATCGCCCGCGTACTCCGCCAGTGGGCCCGAAGAACGGCCTGATTGACGAATTCCCCCGGCGGCTCCAGATTGGGATACAAGGTGTGCCGCTGGGACGCACGATAGCGGCGTGGGCGGGATATATGAGCGAAGCGAGCGACGGCAAGCGGCCCCATCGTCCCTGGCATGGTCTTGCCGCCCGGGCGATGATAGGTCTTGTCGCTCTCGCTCTAATGGTCGGTGCGATCAGCGTCATCGCTGTCCAATCCTTCAACGAATTGCGGCAAAGCTTCGACTCGGTGGCCGACGTCCAAGTCGAGGCCATCCAGACCGCCGCCGAGCTGCGGCAGCGCGCCCAAGCAATCACACGCCTGGCGCCATCGCTGTACGCAAAAGGGCTGGAGCAGGATGCCTTGCTCAACTTCTCGCTCCTCAGTTTCAAGGAGCAGTCAAAACTTCAGGAGCTGACCGGCAAACTCAAGTCGCAGACAAGCAAGGACCTCTCGGAGATTGAAGAGACGACGGCGGAACTGTTCCGGAATCTCGATACGCTTGCCACCACACTCTACGACCGTGCTGCAACCGAAGATGCGTTGGAGGGGTTGCTCCAGCGTATCTTTCGCATCGCCGTATCTGGAAAGGCCGACGGCGTCCTAGCCCTGCATGGTGCCCTCACGAATGAGGTGACTGCGACGGCCCTTGGGCTTGCTACGGCGGGCAAACCTGAAGAGCTGCAGACTATGGCGAATGAACTGCGGCCAAGGATTTCCTTGCTGGCTACGGCAGACCCCAATTTGGCAAGGCAGTTTGAAGAGGCCTTGCTGGGCCCCCGGGGCGTCGTGGAACTGAAGGGCAGACTATTCCGCTTGTTCGATGATATTCGCGGCCAGTTGGCTGACAACGAGCTTTTCTCCGGCAAGCTGGTTGCGGCCGCCGACGTCATTTCTCAAGAGATTGCTCAAGATGTTGACCATCAACGCAGCGCACTTGACGGCCGGCTGACGGCGCGTGCCCGGGTCCTCTCGTTGATTGCCGTCCTGGCGGTGGTTGGAGCCATACTCATTGCTGGTTACTTGCAGGCGTCGGTCGTCGGCCGCATTCGCAAGTTGAGCCTCGCCATGCTGGAAACGAGCCCTCCTGCGAAATTGGAGACGCTAACAAAAGGCAACGACGAGATATCGGATCTAGCTCGGGCCTTTGTCTATTATGCGCAGGAAATCAATCGGCGCGTGAAGGAGCTCGCTATTCTCAATTCCGTCGGCGAGGCGATGGCGAAGACGCTCAATGTGAAGACAGTAACCCGCATTGTGGGAGACAAGCTGCGCGAAATATTCAGCGTTGAAGTCGCAGAAATCCTTTTACACGATGACAAGTCCGATCTGATCACCGTCCCCTATGCTTATTACAATGGGTATCGACAGCCTGAGCCATTTGCGATGGGCGAGGGTCTGACCTCGAAAATCATCCTGTCCGGCGAACCGCTCGTTATCGGCTCAAACGATCGCGCCGATGAGTTGGGCGCTCTTGCGCCGACGGAAGAGGACGAAACGGAATCCTATCTGGGCGTTCCGATCATCGCAGCCGACAAGACTCTGGGCGTCGTCAGCGTGCAAAGTTACGAGAAGAACGCCTTCAATGAAGCTCAAATGCATTTGTTGCAGGGGCTCTCAACCAGCATGGGCGTTGCGATTGCCAACGCGCGCCTTTTCGATGAGACCCAACGCCTTCTCAAGGAGACAGAGGATCGGGCCGCGGAACTGGCTATTCTAAATAGCGTAAGTGAATCGATGGCGAAATCGTTGAATCTTGAGACTATCGTTCGCCTCGTGGGAGACAAGGTTCGTGAAATCTTCGGAACTGAGGTGGCAGAAATACTATTGCATGATGATGCGTCGAACCTAATACGTGTTCCATTCGCATACTATAGAGATAAATATGTGTCTATTGAGCCATTTCCGATGGGCATAGGAGTAACTTCTAAGGTAATAATAACAGGCAAACCCTTGGTTTTTCGTACCTCAGCGGAGGGAAGGGAGTTAGGCGCATATTTCCCAAAAGAAGAAGACAGAACTGCCTCTTATATTGGCGTGCCAATCAGCGCCGGTAACAAGACTATAGGCGTCCTCAGCGTACAGAGTTATCAGGCCAGCGCCTTCAATAATGGTCATTTGCGCCTGTTGCAGACGCTGGCGTCCAATATGGGCGTAGCCATCGCCAATGCCCGCCTGTTCGACGAAACTCAGCGCTTGCTCAAGGAAACCGAGGAT
>NZ_RZSA01000670.1:0-3846 GCF_003998075.1 Mesorhizobium sp. M2A.F.Ca.ET.037.01.1.1
TCTCCATATAGGTGGTGCGCGTCGCGGCCTTGACCGGCTCGGCGCCGGCGAAGCAATAGCGCACCGAGCGGAAATCGTAGGGGTGCGCGGTGCGCGCATAGCCGGCGAGGAACGTATCGGTGCCGAAGATGATCGTCGCGTTCGACCCGTAGATCAGTTCCGGCACGATGCGGTAGTGCAGCGGCGAGGGGTAGAAATAGACCGGCACGCCCGAGATCAAGGGCAGCACCGTTCCCGCCGTCATGCCGAAGGAATGGAAGATCGGCAGCACGTTGAACACTTTGTCGCCCGAGTGGAAGTCGATGCGCGAGGCCGCCTGGGCGGCGTTGGCCAGGATGTTGCGGTGGGTCAGCACCACGCCCTTTGGCGTGCCCTCCGAGCCCGAGGTGAACAGGATCGCGGCCGGATCGTCCGCCTTGCGCGCCACCCGCGGCGTCGTCTTGCGCAACAGGCCGAGCAGCTTGTCCTTCAGGCCGATCGTGGCGCGCAGGTCGTCGAGCCAGACGATGTCGACCGAGCGGCCGATCTCCTCTATCACTGGCCCGAGCTTGGCCTGCTCGACGAAGGCACGGGAGGTGAGCACGGTCTTCACCTCGGCCGCCTTGCAGGCCGATAGGATGTTGGCCGCACCCGCGGTGAAGTTGATCATCGCCGGCACCTTGCCGGCCGACATGACGCCGAGCAGCGTCGCGCATGAGCCGTTGGCGTTGGGCAGCATGATGCCCAGCGTCTCTTGTCCCGCATAGAGATGCTCGAACTTCTCGCCGAGCACCGCGGCGGCGGTGAGCAGCTTGCCGTAGCTCAGCGAGCCGGTGACCGGATCCTGCACGGCGAGTTCCTTCATGCCGCGCTCATGGGCCGTCTCGATGATCTTCTGAAGCACTGTCTTGTCGATATTCTGGGTGCGGAAGACGAGGTCCGACATCACCTGGTAGAGCGCGGAGCCAGCCGCGGCCCGGCGCTGGCGCCCCTTCAACTCCTGGGGGACTTCGAGCTTCACCGGCTCCAGGATGGTCACCTTGACCTTCGGGAACAGGCGATGCCGCACATGCTGCGAGGTCAGCCGCGAGAAGTAGCTCTTCTCCAGGCCCTCGATGCGCACCGGCACCACCATCGAGCCGGTCTTGTCGGCGACCATGGCGGCGCCGTCATAGACCTTCATCAGGCCGCCGGTGACGGTGATGCGGCCCTCCGGGAAGATGACCAGCGGATCGCCGCCCTGCACGATCTTGATCAGCGTGCGGGTCGACATCGGCTTCGCCGGATTGAGCGGCAGCGCGCGGGCGAGCTTCATGAAGGGCTTCATCCACCAGGCCTGGGCGATCGTGTAGTCGATGGCGAAGACCGGCTCCTCGTCGGTCAGCGTCAGCGCCAGCGGACCGTCGAGGAAGCTGACATGGTTGAGCGCCAGGATCGGCGCCTTGCCGGCCGCCTTGAGATTGTCCAGCCCCTCGACCTCCAGCCGCAGGAAGGCGCGGAACAGGATCGAGACGAAATCGCGGAAGGGATTGGTCGGCAGGAATTTCAGCATCAGCCAGGCGGCAATCGCGTTGGCGACGACGAGGCCGAACAGGATGCCCGCGATCGAGACGCCTGCCGCCTGGATCGCGGCGACAAGGATGCCGCCGACCGTCATGAAGCCGGCATTGACGATGCTGACCGCGGCAACGACTCGGGCGCGGCGCGCCTCCGGCGACCAGGCCTGCACGGCGGCGAAGGTCGGCACGACGAGGAAGGCGGCGGCAATGGCCATGCCGGCGAGGTCGATGGCCACACGGATGGTGTTGGGGCCGGCGAAGAAGGTGGCAAGCGTCTCGGCCTGGGGCGAGGGCTGCATGCTGCCGATGGTCCAGGCCAGGTGCAGCCCGAACAGCGCCATCAGCGCGGTGCCGACCGGCGCGGGCAAAAGCACCATGCGGCCTTGCGACATCCAGGCTGCGATAGCCGATCCGATGGCAATCGAGACGGCGAACACCGCGAGATAGGCGGTGACGGCGATCTCATTGCCGCCGAGTGAATCCTTGATCATCGCCGGCAGGATCGAGAGCACGATGGCGCCGACCAGCCAGAACCAGGAGGTCATCAGGCCGGCGCGCCAGATGCGCGTATCGGTGCGCAGGTCGGCGACCTGCCGCCAGGTCGAGCGCAAGATGTTCCAGTCGATGGTGAGGTTGGGAGCAGCCGAACCGGTGGACGGGATGTAGCGGCTGACGAACCAGCAGCCGGCGGCCAAGGCCATCATGATCGGCCCGAACACCGCAACGCCGATGCCGTCGGCTGAAACGACGCCGCCGGCAATCGTGCCGCCGAGGATCGCGGCGAAAGTGGCCGACTCGATCCAGGCATTGGCCTTTGGCAGTTCCTTGCGCTCGAGATGGTCCGGCAGGATGCCGTATTTGATCGGCCCGAACAGCGCCGAGATGATGCCGAACATCAAGAGCGCCGTCATCAGCACCGGGATCGATGACAGCGCGATGCCGACGACGGCGACGGCGGCCGCGGCGATCTCGGTGAATTTCAGCCGCCGCGCGATCAGCGCCTTGTCGAAGCGGTCTGCGATCTCGCCGCCAAGCGCCGAAAGCAAGAGGAAGGGCGCCATGAAGACAGCGCCGGCCAGCGTCACCAGGGACGCGGCCTGATCCTTCGCCAGCGTGAACAGAATGAGGAACACCAGCGTGTTCTTCAGGAAATTGTCGTTGAAGGCCGAGAGGAATTGCGTCCAGAAGAGAGGCGCGAAGCGCCGCGACATCATCAGATGGGTGTTCATGGCAATTTCCATTGGGCAAGTCTGGCTGGCAATCCGATTGGACTGAGCGGACACTTGCGCGGTTTGAGCCTCGTTGTATCAGGAAGAGGTTAAACTTCGTTACTGCGGTTCAATCCGATCCATTTGTTTCTTGGTCTTGGCGCATGGAATCTGTCGTCCATGATCGGCTTCCAGGCCTTCCAGCCACTCGACTGCTTGCGGGCTTGGTTGTCTGCGAGCATCGATATGATCCTTTCGTTTCAGCATAGGCCGGATCGGAGACGGCCTGTTTCAGGCCGGATACAATCCAATGAACATTGTTCATAATCGCAGCATAGCACATCTTGAACGACGTTCAAGAGCAAAATGAACAGCGTTCACGGATCGAACTGTTGAATGACGACATGCTGGATGCGAGCTTCGCGCGACCGGGCCTTCAGGAGAACAACGGAACGTTAGACAAGCTCTCGATTTTCCGGCGAATGGAGCTACACCAGCCGGCCGCAAACGGCTATCAATCGTCGCGAAGTCATGCTTCGGGGTGGTGAGAGGCGCGCGGCTTGCAGCTGGATTTGAAAACAGTCGAGGCTTTGGCCCCCGATCAGGCCTCGCTTGGCGCAGCCGCCAAGCTGACCAAGCGATCGAACTGGCCCAGGCTTGAAGCGCATGAACAGCTGCCGCTGATCTGGGGCGAATGCCAGGGCTCGGGCTCCAACCCCTACCGGGTCGCGTTCGACACCTCCGACCACGGCTACAAATGCACCTGCCCGTCGCGGAAATTTCCGTGCAAGCACATTCTGGCGCTGGCCTGGATCGGCGCCACGGCACCCGACAGCTTCACCCGCGTCGACCAGACGCCCGATTGGGTGAACGACTGGCTCGGCCGGCGCCGCAAGCCAGGGCAGCCGCCAACCCAAGCGCCAGCTCGCGCGGAAGGCAAAAGCATAGACGAAGCATCGCGGCCGGAAGAGGCACCTCCTGTTGAGGACGCCGCTGCGGCCGAACGCCGCGAGGCGGCGCAGCGTAGGCGGGCGGAGGACACGCGCAGCGCGGTCTCGGCCGCGCTCGACGAGCTCGACCAGTGGATCGCCGACCAGTTG
>NZ_RZSA01000671.1:0-3842 GCF_003998075.1 Mesorhizobium sp. M2A.F.Ca.ET.037.01.1.1
AACAGACCCTCTGGGGCTTTCCCCGATTGGCTCGCGGCGCGCAGTACCAATGTGAACAGGGCCGACGAAAGCGCGTTAAGAATGGCACGTCCTCCGGCTCGGTCGGTCGCTGACTCCATTCGCATCAGCCCGACAAGACCGGCAAGTTCGTTGGAAGCGGACCCGATGCCTTCTTCCGCCTGGCCGTTCAAGGCCCGCGCCACCAGCTTTGCCGGCATGTAGTTGCGGATCAGCCGGTCATGCGGCGGCGCGATGAAAAAGCGACCGCACAACAGATCCAGTTGCTCGCCTTGGCTGTCGTTCTCGCTTAGCATCCATCCGGCAGAGCCGAGGCTTTCGTGCGTCCGGATGGGCCTTTGCCCGCTACCATCGTGCAGCACATGCGCCGCACCGTGAGGCAGCAGCACGATATCTCCGCTCACCAGTTCCCGCGCCGTTTTCGACTCTGGATCCTCGAGAATGGCGCGACCCTTGACTATGACGTGAAAGGGGATCTCGTTCGCCGCCGCTTGGCCCCAGGCGACACGCCATGGCGCACCGTAAGCGCAGCGGACCTCGAGTTGGCCGCTAACGGTGATGATTTGCAAGAGATGGCTAAGCCAGTCCATTTCAGACATTGGTTCTCGAAACCGGAAATGGTGAAATCTTACCGCAATGGTGCATTGGTTCTACTAGTCGCACTCATTCCAGAACCTAGCTCCGAAGCGTGCCTGGATTGTGAGCGAGCCACGATCCGAACAAGTGGCTTGGATCAGACGCCGCCACAACGTCCGGCGCTCGACTTAACAAGCGCGCCTTAACCTCGTGCGACCTGGCCAGGCAGGACCTTGGCCTCGCGCCTGGCTTCCTCGGGAGCCCAAACGCCATGCAGTCCGATCGTGTAGCGGCGCGACCGGCCTGCGGCACGGTATTGCACGACGTAGCTTGGCTTCCCCGAGGCGAAGACGCAACCCGAAACCGGGCAACTCCTCGTCCCAAATGACATAGTCCGCGAAACGAATTTCAGTGGTATCAACAGTTCGTTTGGTCAGCTTCGCCATGCCCGGGCGCCTCCGTCAAAGATCCGCGCGTAAGCAAAGCGTAGGCACGGCAGGGCAGGGTTTCGGCCGCCCTGTCGTAGCCCTGATGCTATCGAATTCAAATTTGTTTTGTGATTCCGTGGCATAGCGCGCAATCGGATAGAAGCGGATAGGTTCGGCGAAACCGACTATCCATTCTCCGAAGGCAGAGGTCACAAGTTCGAATCTTGTCGGGTGCGCCATTCCATCCCTGTCCTAGCTTATGATGTGATGGCTTTTCAGTCCTGGTCAGGGATTAGTCATTTTGGTGCTGGGTTTGATACACAGTTGGACGAGCGCCCAATTTTTGTTGAATCATTGCTTTGGGTTGCGTCGGTGGCGCGTTCTCGAGGGATCGAGAGCTAAGGAATTCTAGGAGCTTATTTCCAGGGTAAATTGATGTACCTCGCGGTAGGTGTCATCATTGATGCCGCATTCGGGGAAACTGTCGCTATCCGGAGCTAGGGCTCGATTGGCAAAATGAGGAACGTCTCGAATTCCGAGCAAATCACATCGGCTGGGCACAAGCTCAGCGGTAGTGGACATCTTGATGTTCATTACCTTGCACTGAAGGACGAGTATGATGCCACCCTCCGCGCCACCGGTATCCAACCCGGTTGGTCAGTGCTGGACGCAGGCGCAGGGAATGGGGTCTTCCTGCCTTTAATGGCGGACTTGCTGGGTGCCGAGGGGCGCGTCGAGGCTCTCGATCTGGCGCCAGAAAATGTTGAGGCAATCGAAGATTTGATCGCAAGCCGGCAGTTCGCCTGTCCGATAAGCGCGCGAACCGGTGACATGACCGATCTGCCGTATGGGACGGGCGCGTTCGACGCGCTTTGGAGCGCAAACGCTACCCAATATCTAAGCGACGAAGAACTTACCAAGGCAATCGAGGAGTTCCGCCGCGTCGTGAAACCGGGTGGGCTTGTTGCTGTGAAGGAAGTCGATATCTCGGTTTGGCAGTTTCAGCCGCACGATCCCAAACTGACTTGGCGTCTGCTCGACGCGTTGTCCGATGATGTACAGCTTTCCGGCGCCATGAGGGGAACTCGCTTGGCGGCCTGGTTTCGGTCGACGGGGCTCGAGAACGTCTCCGCCATCACAACGCTGGCAGAGCGCCGCCAGCCGCTCAGGCCAGTAGAGCGTGACTACATTCGGAACAATCTCAAGTTCCTATCTGGGCTCGCCCGGACGTGCGATTTGCCAGAAGCGGATCATCTTCAATGGAAGGCAATAGGCGACGAGCCGGAGCGCCTGATTGCCGACCCCAACTTCTGCTATCGTGAAATGTGGGTGCTCAACTTAGGCATCGTGCCGCAGAGCTAAACCAACTTTCGCTGCTCACCGCTATTGCGCAAGCTCTGGCACACGCCGCTTCTTGTCGGGTGCGCCAATAAAGCCGGGCATCCCACCTTATTGCCTGCGACGCCTGCCCGATGAAGCAAGATAACGCAGCGCAAGCATCATAGCGGCCACCGCGATTCCGGCGCTGATCACGCCTGCGGGCGTTATCCTGGCACTGCCTTGCAAGGTCACATGCTTACCCAAACGCAGGTCAAAAACCGACTTGATTTCCTCAGGATGTGAGTGAACGGCGGCCGAAGGTTCTTCTTCCTGGACAACTGGCATTTGAGCCTCCGGTTCGAATGTTCCGCCGCTGCACAATGCCCGGCGGCGACGGTGACATTTGTGCCCGACCGAACGTGCGGTCAGTGGTGAGCGTTTAGAATTGATAGTCACCAAAGTAACATAGCAACGCCCAGTTTCATCTCCTCCTGCGTGCCCAATGTCAGGCGGTTCGCTATAGTTTTCTGGACTGCCAAAGCCTCACCCCAGCACCTCCCCTATCGCCGCCACCAGCCGCTCCACCCCGTCCCGCGTCTGCGCCGCGTCGCACGCCGCGTAGCCCAGCACCAGGCCTTGGGTCGGCGCCGTGTTCTGGAAATATTTCGACAGGGGCGAGACGTTGATGGCTCGCTTCGCCGCGGCCTGGCTGACCTTGATGTCGTCGATGCCGTCCCTCAGATAGCCCACCACCTGGATGCCGGCTTCGGCGGGGGAAAGCGTGATCTCGTCGCGCAGGCGCTCGGTGACGATGTCGCGGAAAAGCTGGCGGCGCTGGGCGTAGATGCGGCGCATGCGCTTCAGGTGCCGGCTCATATGGCCTTCGGTGATGAAGTCGGCCAAGGCGGCCTGGAGGAGCAGCGGCGCGAACTGGCCGGTGGTGGAGAGCGCGTTGACGATGCGGCCGGCGAGCTCCGGCGGCAGCACCATGAAGCCGAGGCGCAGGGCCGGGAACAGCAGCTTGGCGAAGGTGCCGACATAGATGACGCGGCCGGAGCGGTCCATGCTCTGGATCGCCGGCACGGGGCGGCCCTGAAAGCGGTATTCGCCGTCGAAATCGTCCTCGATCACCCATGAATTGGCGGTCTCGGCGATGTCGAGCAGGCGCAGCCGCTCCTCCATGCGCATGGTGATGCCGAGCGGATGCTGGCAGGCCGGCGTCACATAGATAAGATGGGGCAACGGGGCGGGGGGCTCGAGATACCAGCCGCGCTCCTGGTCGACGGGGATGGGCAGAACCCTTGCGCCGGCCACGGTGAAGGCGGCCTTGGCGCCGTAATAGCCGGGCTCCTCCATCCACACCGTGTCGCCGGGGTCGAGCAGCAGGCGCGCCAGAAGATCGAAGGCGGCCTGCGCGCCGGTGGTGACGACGATCTGCTCGGGTCGGCAGCGCACGCCGCGCGCGGAATAAAGATAGCCGGCGATCGCCTCCTTCAGCGC
>NZ_RZSA01000672.1:0-3838 GCF_003998075.1 Mesorhizobium sp. M2A.F.Ca.ET.037.01.1.1
ATTCAGAATAGCGAGCGTGGGCGCGGCTCCGACGCTCCGCGCCTTTTCCGTAAAACCTACGATGTCGGCAAAGAGCACACTGACTTCCGCATGGTTGTCCGCAATCTGCTCATCCGCTTTCAGCCGCTCCGCGATCGACGCTGGAAGAATGTTGAGGAGCAGGGATTCGGCGCGCCGGTATTCGCGCGACAAGCCCTCCTGGCTCTCCCTTAACGCCTCGTTCGTCGATTGCAGCTTGGCATTGAGCTGGCGCTCCCTCTCCTGCAGGAGCGTCATTTCGTATGCCTTCTGCTGAAGCCGCTGCTGGTGGTCGCGTTCGGGCGTGGCGTCGAGAAACACCAGCCACACCGAGCCGCTGTCACCAAAGAGATGAAGGTCGGCGACGTGGCCGCCGGGCAGTTCCATCATCGGCATATGGAATGGAAGCTCCGGGCAAGGCAGCAGCCCTTCCATGAATTCAAGCTGCTCGGCAACGGGCTCGCCGATGCGAAGCGACGAGAGCCCGTAAAAGTCGAGGTTGCCGCCCTTCTCTTCTATGCATTGCCGGGCGTCGATCTTCAGATACGCTGCGAAGCGCCCATTGGAAAAGAAGTCGTATATCCAGCTTCTGACTTCTTTCGGCAAACTGGACATGGTCTACTTGGCGACCATCGAAGCAAGCTGACGAAACGCATCGTCGACATGTTCGCCCGATAGCGCGCTCGTCAGATAGACCTGCCATCCACGTTGTTTGAGTTCGTCGATCTCGCCTTCCGGTATCGCCCACCGCTCGGTCAGGTCGGATTTGTTGAACAGCAATATGAACGGCATGGCACCGAATTCGGCCTCGCACCGTTCACGCAGCGTGAGCGCCACGGCAAGAGTGGCTGGCCGGGTTCCATCGGCGACAAGCACGAGCCCGGTCGCGCCTCGCACATAGCTGACGCGGAACGAACCGATATCGTCTTCGCCGGCCAGGTCCCACAAGATCAAGTCCACGGTCTTGTCCGGAAACGCGACGCTTTTCTTGTCGATCTTGACGCCGACCGTGGTCAGGTAGTTTTCCGAGAAGATGCTTTGGACAAACCTGCGCACCAGGCTCGTCTTGCCGACGGCGAACCCGCCCAACATGCAGATCTTTTTTTGCAGCATCCCGGGCTCCGCACTACTCCAGGTTCACTGTAACCGAAACCCGGCGGTTGGTGGAGTTCCCAGTTCGGCTATTTTCGTTTTCGGGTACCGCCGGCTCAAAGGTGCCGGCGCCCCGAACCAAGAGCAGTTCCGGAGCGACGCCGCGCTTGTTGAGAAGCGCGCGAACTGTCTCGGCGCGGGCAGCGCTGATCGAGGCGTTGGCCGTCTCACGACCCGTTGTGTCCGAATGGCCGGTCAACATGAACCGCGCTGTCACGCCTGCCTTGCGGGCATTTTCGGCGAATTCCTTCAACTGATCAGCCAATCTGTCGAGCACCGGCGTCTGCTCCGGTCCCGGGACAACTCTACCGGAAGAGAAGAAAATATCGGTCGTCTGGATGGCCTCTCTCAACTGATTAAGCTCTGCAAGGTTCAGCTCGCGCAACTGCGAGACATCCAGAACCACTCCGTCCGCCGAAAGTTGGTCGGCGGCGGCCTGCGCCCGGCTGATCCAGCCGGCAGGTGCCTCGCCCACGACAACGATGCGACTCTGGATGATCGAAAGCCGAACCGATTTCGGCGGGGACAGCGACGCCGTCAGCCGCTTCACCACGAACTTCGGATCAAGACTCTGATAGAATTGCCACTGTGAATGAACGCGGGCGGGATCAACCTTCGTTCCGGAAAGCAGAGCTTGCGGGTCGGCGGCAAGCGGGTCTCTCAGTCCGGAAATGTAGAAATCTCCGCCCCTCTCCGTTTGTTGGGCGACGATTATTCCCGGTTGGGCCTCAAGTCGCGACACATAATATTGCCAATGCTCGGCCGCGCGCGCATCGGGGCTCACATCACGAACCTTGGAGATGTCGAACTCCGGCCCGCCTTCTGAAAGCTGTCTTGCCGCTGCGCGCGCCCGATCTATCCAGGTGTCGGGAGCCTCACCCTCGGCAACGATGCGGCCATTGACGATCGAAAGTCGCACTTTATCCATCGGATACAGCGACGCCGTCAGCCGCTTCAACACGAACTGCGGCTCAAGGCTTTGATAGAATTGCCAGCTCGAATGAACGCGAGCGGGATCGACCTGCGTCCCGGACAGCAGTGACTGCGGGTCGACGGCAAGCGGGTCTCTCAGGCCGGTAATATAGAATTGGCCATCGCGCACATTCTGTTGGGCGACGATGATGCCGGGCTGCGTCTCCAGTCGCGACACGTAGGCCTCCCAACGCTCCTCGGGGCTCACATCACGTACCCCGGAGATGTCGAAGACCGGGCCGCCGGCTGAAAGCTGCCGGGCGGCCGCACGCGCCCGGTTGATCCACGCAGTGGTGGCCTCGCCTGCGGCAACGATGCGATCATTGACGACTGAAAGCCGCACCGAATCCGGCGGCGCGAGCGACGCCGTCAGCCGATTCAGCACGAACTGCGGCTCAAGGCTCTGGTAGAGTTGCCAGCTTGCATGAACGCGAGCGGGATCGACCTGCGTCCCGGGCAGCAGCGACTGCGGGTCGGCGGCAAGCGGGTCTCTCAGACCGGTAATATAGAATTGGCCGTCGCGCACATTCTGATCGGCGACGATGATGCCAGGCTGGGCCTCCAGTCGCGACACATACACCTGCCAGCGCTCCTCGGCGCTCACATCGCGGACCCCGGAGATGTCGAAGACCGGCCCGCCTGCGGAAAGCTGCTGGGCAGCGGCCCGCGCCCGGTTGATCCACGTGGTAGTCGCCTCACCCTCGGCGACGATGCGACCATCGACGACCGAGAGTCGTACCGAATCCGGCGGCGCCAGCGACGCCGACAGCCGCTTCAGCACGAATTCCGGCTCGAGGCTCTGATAGAACTGCCAGTTTGAATGAACGCGGGCGGGATCGACCTCCGTTCCCGACAGCAGCGACTGCGGGTCCGCGGCGAGCGGGTCTCTCAGGCCGGCGACATAGAACTCGCCGCCACGAATTTTTTGGTCCGAAACGACTATGCCCGGTTGGGCCGCCAGCCGCGACAGGTAGGCCTGCCAGCGGTGTGCGGTTTGCCAGGACAGAAAGAACCAGCCGCCCGCCACGATCAATGCCAGCAGGACCGCCGTCACCACCAGCCACGGAAATCCCTCTTTCGAATCCATGTGCTGCAGCTCGACGCAGGTCTGCAACTGCGTCTCAACGCCGGGCAACTGGGAACTGTCGCCGTCGAACCGCTCCAGGGCCCGCGAGAATTCTTGATGGATGCGAAGCAGTACGTCGCGGATGACTTCATGCAGTTCCTCCGGAGGATTTCCCCGGATCACCGCAACCAGGGTCGCAAACTGTCCGACTTCCGACCAGAGGCGAAGTTCCCCAAACCGGATGGTGTCGAGGCCGCTGTTTTCCTTCTCCTTGAAAGAGTCCTTCACAAAATCCTGGATCGCGCTCAGCATCGAGGAAATCAGTTGAGGGTCTTCGCTGGTTGCGTCTTGGGAAGTTACATGCGCAATCAGGAGCCCGGAAGCGCGGCTGATGAGAAAGACATGTTCTACGCGATAGATAAGAGAATGCTTGAGAACAACTGCAGAGAAGCTTGTCCCCGTTCGCCAGGCTTCAAACCTCCACTTCAACCCATGCCATGTGAATATATGCCTCAGAGACTCATTCAACGACTGGAAGGTTTGGTCGATCTTTTCGCCGATCGACTTGCGAATGGCCGGCAGAAACACCGGATATAATATATCGGTGAGCGTGTTTGGGTTCTTTTGGAT
>NZ_RZSA01000673.1:0-3819 GCF_003998075.1 Mesorhizobium sp. M2A.F.Ca.ET.037.01.1.1
GTACAGATTCCAGCGCAGCACCACCCGAGCCTGCAGGTCGCTGGTGTCGCCATTATCGCCATCGATATCAGACCCGCCGCGGGCAACACCCTCGGCGGTGATCGTCGGACCGTATTTCGCCCGCGCCGCATCGACCAGCGAGGCCGCGGCGTCGATATCGCTGTTGGCCATATGGACACGCGGATTGTTCTGCCTGGCAAGCCCGATCGCGTCGTCCAGCGACCGCGGCAGGGCGGCCGAGACATCGGCCGGCCGCGATGGGCTGGTCAGCGGCTTGCCGACATTCTTGAAGAAGCGGATCTTGGCCGCCTCGAGTTCTTCGGTTGCCTCCTGCATCCGCGCCTTGGCGGCAAAAAGGCGTTCCTCGGCCTGCTGCCGGTCGGCGTCGTTGAGCGCGCCGCCCGCGATGCCTTGCTTGATGTCGCTGAGAATGGACTGATGGAAGCCAAGGTTCTTCTTGGCCTCGGCCACGATCGAAGCCTGCAGCATGTATTCCAGATAGTCCTGGACGACCGCGAGCCCGATGAACTCGGACCGCTCCAGAACCCTGAAGGAAGCTCCGTCGACCCGCGAGGCCTGGCGGTTCAGCTCCGCGCGTCGCGCGCCGCTGTCGTAAAGCGTCTGCGAGACGGTGAGGTCGGCCTCGTTCGGATAGAGGGCTCTGTGATCCTCGTCGAGCGCGCGCCGTGTGTCATTGTCCAGGCGGCGAACGCCGGTCGAGGCTTCCAGATCGACGCTGGGAAGATAAAGGCCTTTCGCCTGGCGCAACTCGAATTCGATCGCTTCGCGGTTTTCGATCGCCTGGCCAATCTCCGGATTGGATTCCACTGCGACGGCAACGGCTTCTTTGAGTGTGAGTGCGCTGGCGCTACCGCAAGCCAACATCGACACCGTGACGGCAAGCGCAAGGCGCCAGCCGACGGTCACTTTACCCGTCCTGGTCATATCTACCCCGTGACTATCCCCGCGCCATTGTTTTTTATTGGCGCTTATTTGCCCAAGCCTGCCACCGGAGCTTTCGACCAGTGTCTATCAGATTTTTCGCGGTTGTGAGCATATAATGGATTAGACACCCCTCAAAATTGCAATTCCAGGCATTAGGGCCGGAGCCTGTAGCAAAAATGGCACAGAAACCGAGTGCGCCCGTCCGAGCTTTTCCAGCTCAAAGCGCGCTGCAATGGTTAACGGTCTGAAAGAAACGGCGAATCGTGCGGCCGCCATGCACAAGCTCCCGCGAAATCTGCCGCGGCCTTGCAAAGCATTCGCAAGAAATCGCCATCTCGGGCTGGTTTGATTTGGCAAACGCGGATCGTTCCCTGTATTGCGGGCCGGAGCAAAAAGCCGTGAGTTTTCTTGCATGACCAATATCGCCTTGACCGGGCTTGCCCGCGATCTCGCCCGCCGCGCCGCCGAGGGCAGGCCGGTGCGCGTCGGTGTCATCGGCTCCGGCGAGATGGGGACCGATCTGGTTACCCAGGGTATGCTGATGCCGGGCATATCGATCGCCGCCATCTCCACGCGGCGCCCGCATACCGCCCGCGAGGCGGTCCGCATCGCCTATGGCGACGAGGCGATGGCGGTAGAGGCCGAAACCGCTTCCAAGGTCACCCGGGCGATCGAAGACGGCCGGATCGCCATCACCTCGAACGAGATGCTGGTCACCAACCCGCTGATCGACGTGATCATCGACGCCACCGGCAAGCCGGGCGTCGCCGCCGATTTCGATCTGATGGCCATGGAACATGGCAAGCATCTGGTGATGATGAATGTCGAGGCCGACGTGACCATCGGCTGTTACCTGAAGCAGCAGGCCGACCGGCTGGGAGTGGTCTACTCCGTCGGCGCCGGCGACGAGCCGTCAAGCTGCATGGAACTGATCGAATTCGCCTCGGCGCTTGGGTTAAGCATCGTCGCGGCGGGCAAGGGCAAGAACAATCCGCTCAACCATGACGCCGTTCCGGACGACTACCGGGAAGAGGCCGCGCGCCGGAACATGAACCCGCGCATGCTGGTCGAATTCGTCGACGGCTCGAAGACCATGGTCGAGATGTGCGCCATCGCCAATGCCACCGGCCTGGTCCCGGATATCCCGGGCATGCATGGCCCCAGGGCCGATCGCGATCAACTGGCCAAGGTGCTGATCCCGAAAGCCGATGGCGGCCTCCTCTCCCGGAAAGGCGTCGTCGACTACACGATCGGCAAGGGCGTGGCGCCCGGCGTCTTCGTCATCGTCGAGGCGATCCATCCCCGCGTCGTCGAGCGCATGGACGATCTCCATGTCGGCAAGGGCCCTTATTATGGCCTGTTCCGGCCCTATCACCTGACTTCTCTGGAGGTTCCGCTGACCGCCGCCCGCATCATGCTCTATGGCAAGCCCGACATGGTGCCGCTGCCGAGGCCGGTGGCGGAGGTCTGCGCGGTGGCCAAGCGCGACCTTGCCGCCGGGGAGACCTTCGATGCCATCGGCGAGACCTGCTACCGCTCCTGGACCATGACCGTTGGCGATGCCCGGGCAAGCCGCGCCGTGCCGGTCGGCTTGCTCGAAGGCGGCAAGGTGCTGAAGCCGGTGAAGAAGGGCGAGTTGTTGACCGAGGACAATGCCGCGCCGGACCGGACGACGAGGCTCTACGCCCTGCGCCGGCTGCAGGACGACATGCTCCACGGAGCGAAGATCGCTTCGCCGGCCCTGTCAGGCTGAACCGGCTCTATCCCTTTGTTTTGACGCAATTCCGGACGGAAGGTTACGGCGAAGGCGCCGAATTTAACCGCTCACACTTTTTCCTGGAATTGCTCTATTTGCGCAGTTCCGCCTCGATCTCGTCCAGCGCCTTGTCCTTGCCGATGCCGGTGAGGAAGGGGAGCCCCTTGATCACCGGCTTCTTCACGGATGCCGAGATCGGTGTGGTGGCAACGATGAAATCGACGTTGTCGGCCAGTCCGGGCACTTCCGTTGCCTTGGCCTGCTGCGCATGAAAGGTGAGGCCGCGCTTCTTCATCGCTTCGGTCACCGCCGCATTGACCGCGGTCGAGGTCGCGACGCCCGTGCCGCAGGCAAAAAGAATGGTTTTCTGTCTGGACATGTTCTTTCCTTTGTCAGCCGAGAATGGCGCGGACGTCGTCGAAGGTCCTGGCCGTCCTCAAGCCATCCAGCGCCGCGGGATTCTGGATGGTGACCATGACGGTCTGCAGCGTGTCAATCTGCTTGTCCTTGTCATTGATGGCAAGCAGGAAGACGAGGCCCACCGGCAGCTTCTCGTCGGGATCTTCCATATTGGCGAAGGTGACGGGCCGCTTGAGCGTGCCCATCGCGACACCCGGCTTCAGCACATGTTCGGGGTCGGTATGCGGAACCGCGACATTGTCGGCGCGCTCCAGCGGCAGGCCTGTCGGGATCGTCATCTCACGCCGCACGACAGCGTCGGCGTAGCTGCTCTTGACGTAGCCCAACGCCTCCAGCCTGGCGGCCAGGATGCGGATGATCTCCTCATTGGTCGAGGCGTCGGAGCCAAGGACGACTGCCTCGGGGTCCAGGAGTTGGATCAGGCCGTTCGACAAGGGTCACTCCATTGATGCGGACCGTGCGCCCGCCGTGTGGCTCGGGCGCACAGGTCATTGTCAGTTCAGGATGGGGCCGGCTCAGGCGGTGCCTTCGGCCGGCTCGTCCTCGGCGCCTGCCGCGCGCTCCCAGCCGAGCGGATTGCGGCGGTAGAACAGGAACAGCGCAGCGATCACCACCGCGATGACGACGATGCCGATCACGCCGAGCCCCTGGATCGCTTCGATGATCACATAGGGAACCCAGAGGAAGCCGTCGACCAC
>NZ_RZSA01000674.1:0-3798 GCF_003998075.1 Mesorhizobium sp. M2A.F.Ca.ET.037.01.1.1
AGCAGAAGGGTCAGCAGCAGCGGCATGGCGATGGCCGCCTCGACCATCGCTGCGCCGGACTCGCTTGCCCAAAATCTGCGTGGCAGCCTTACCATCCGAAGACGCGCTCTTGATGGAAGACCGACAGGGTCACGTCACCAAATCCAAGATAGGACCAGAATCCCAGATCCGGATATGGATACGATGTGCTGACCTGCACCACATCGACGTTGCTCGTCGGACTGAGATAGAGTTCGGTTCCGGTCCCGGCCTCGATCGCCGGAGTGGACAATGACTTGCTGATTGTGACCTCGCCCGTGGTCCATCCTGTGACCCTTGCGCTGCCGCCGGTTATGGCTCCGTTCACCGCAAGGTTTTTCGCATAACCCGAGCAAGTGTCCCAATCACTGCTGCAGCGCGCCATGTAGCGGGCAGCATCCCGAACACCGGCGTCGAGGAGCATCCGTGTGTTCAGCATGTTCGAGAATTCGTACACGCCGGCCGACAGCAGCACCACGAATGGCGTAACGATCGCCATCTCCACCAGGACTGCGCCATCGTCCTCGCTCCTGAAGCGCTTGATGAGGTGGTTGAGTTTGGCCAGCATGGTGCTACCGATAGAGCTGCGCTTCGTTGCGGAAGGCCTTGTCGACCAAGGTGTTATTCGCAAAGGCACCATCAACGTCGACGATCTCGATGCTGATAGGCTTCTCGCCCGCCGATGGATCTTCGGGGTCCTTGGTGTTGTCCGATTTCTGAACCGGTGTGTTGACGAACACACTGACGTAGCCGTCCGGCTTTAGCTGGATATGGCCGTTGATCTTGGCTTGGTTGGCTATGCAGTTGACGATTGCCATGTTGAGCAAACGGCGGTCGGGATCAGGAGTGGGCGCGGTTCCCTTGAAGCAGGATGGGTTGCCGGTTTCCTTCGTGGGCGCCATCGACTTGTCGCCGACAAGGTTGTTGGCGATCTCGTATTTGTAGACGTCAAATCGAGATGCCGGAGCGGTCTTGGAACCGGTCGGATTGGTGGCGCTGGGCACATTCGGGTAAGTCGTTCCGTGGTTGACCGACCAGTAGGTGCTCCAGAAGCTTTGGGCTGTGATCTTGTCCGACATGCCCTTGGAATCGTCGTAATTCGTTCCCGGAGGAAGAGGCAGCGCGGTGCCATCGGTCACTGGATCATACTTGCTGCAGCCGGTCTTCTGGCCTTTGCGGACATTACTCGCGGGCCGGTAGTTCCAGTCCTTGTTGTTCTTGGCGAGCGAACCGCTGTAGAGGTCGAAACGAGTGTTCAGCCCGGTGTTCACCTGCCCGAGGGTGACACCGGTCTTCGTAGTCAGAGCATCCCGGCTATAGCAGGTGCCGGCGGTGCCCATGGCGATGGCATCCCGCAATGACGACAGGTTGTTGTCGATCAAGCCAAAATTGCCCGGTCCCGGGTTCGAATCCACCTTCAGAATGCGGAATTCGCGGCCATACGTATCGCCAGAAGCAAAGGCCTGCTGAATTGTCTTGCTGGTGCCCGGCGTGGCCGTTTCGAACGGGTTGCACATGAAAAGCGGCACGGTTTCGCAGATCGATTGCTTGAAGCCGGCGACCGCCTGGGGCTGGATACCCATCGTGTTGCTGCCGCCATTGAAGCTGGCGGGGAAAATGGTCTCGAAGTCCCCGGCGCCTCCAGAATTAAGGGTTACAACAACAAGGCTGACCGCCGTGGGATCAGTACTTGCCCAGTTGACGCCGTCTGCATCAACACCATTTGCGCCGAGTCTCGTGCTGTCGCTGGCTGGTATTCCGGTCAGAAAGGTCACATCAATATCGGCACGGGCTATTTGATGGTCGCCAGCCGTCGAAAAAAGTGTGTGATTGGCGATGAGGTTATCGATCGCTCTGTTGGCGCGGGTAATGCTGTCCGACCTGCCATCGAGCTCCGCCGCGCCGGCAAGCGCCAGCGCGTCGACGCCCTTCTGCAGATCGCTGTGCAGCCCGTTGGCGCGGCTCATGTCGATCGCCAGCAATGCAAAGCCGACCAGAACCGGCAGCATAATGGAAACCAAGATCATCGCTATGCCGCGCTGATCGTTCCAGAATTCACGAATGGTCCCCAACATGACCCTACTCTCCATTCGTGTCGGGTGTCCTCGCGCGCCCGACGCGCCGCATCCTTCCGCTACTTCGCTGCGTTGGTTTCGCTCGACTGTCCGACATTGACTGTCATGTTCGTTGCCGACGCTGCCGATCCGCTCGGTGGAAGCTTGTATTTCTGAACGACCCCGACGGAACGTGCGCCATCGCCCTCGATCTTCGTGTTGTTGGAAGCCGGGTTATACGGATCGACCGTCTGCAGCAGCTGATTGGCTTTCTGCGAGTCGCCGGAAGCCAGTGTCATCGTGTCGTAATTGTGCAGATAGTCGGCCGCGCAGCCCGCGAGCAGACCGGTGCCGAGAAGGACGAGCAGGAGCTTACTTTTTGACATAGAGCAGCTTGTCCTTCGATTTCACATCCAGCATGTGGCCATAGGGCCCGGTGACGCCGTCGCCATGCTCGTACATGCGGATCATGTCCTTGCTGACTTCCAGTTGGCCGAGCAGCATGAGTTCCGGATCGTTGGCGGGCTTGGTCTTGTCGAAAGGCGTCGCCAGTTGCTCGCCGGGTTTCACCGGCCGCACGAGATGTGGCGTCACAATGACGACGAGCTCTGTCTCTTCCTTCTGCGTGCTCGAATTGCGGAACAACACGCCGACGATCGGCACCTGGCCAAGCCATGGCACCTGGTCTTGCTGTATTGTGTTCTTGCTCGAAAGCAGGCCACCCACGGCGAAGCTCTGGCCGTCACGCAGGTCGACGACGGTCGAAAGCTTGCGGTTGGTGAAGATCGGATCGCCGGCGGCGGTGAAGCCGGTCAGGTCGCTGACTTCTGGTGCCAGCTTCATGTGAATCTTGCCGTCGTCCAATACCACCGGCGTGAAGTTCAGATTGACGCCGAACTGCTTGAACACAATCTCGACTTCGCCTTGCGCGTTGACACTGCGCACGGGCACTTCACCGCCGGCATTGAAGCTGGCCGTCTCGCCGGAAACCGTGGTGAGATTCGGTTCGGCAAGAGTTCGCACGACACCCTTTGCCTCCAACGCCTCGATGATCAGATCAACCTTTAGGTTGTTGTCGATTACCCTCGTTATCAGCGCTGCAAATGGGCTGGTGTTCGATAGAAGGCCGGAGAGGATATCTCCCGGGCCGAGCACCTTATTGTCCTCATCGACTGCCGCATCGCCGGTACCGGTTCGAGTCGTGCCGCGGCTATTCGTGCTTCTGATCGACACCCCGAGATCGCGGCCGGCATTTCGCTTCGCCTCAAGGATGCGCACCGAAAGATTGACCTGCTCGCTGTCATCGATCGTAACCGAATTGATGATCGCGTCGGGACCATATTGCTGGGTGACCTCGACGATGGATGCCAACGTCGCCGCGTCCTTGACGTGGCCGGAAAGCCTGACCTTGCCGTTGATGGAGCCGATCTCGATGCGTGCTTTCGGCGCTACCTGGCGAATGGCGACCGCCATGTCGCTGACATCCTGGCCGACCTCGATCTGAATGGCGCCAAGCGAGCGCTTGTCCTCGGAAAACAGATTGACCGTGGTGGTGCCGACACTCTTGCCGATGATGTAGAGCGTCTTGTCGGTCATCGGCTGCGCGTCGGCGATCTTCTCGTCGCCGACGACGATGTCGCCCAAAGTGGCGTTCACCTGGATCGTGGCCGATTGGGAGATCGGTACGAAGACGCGGTGCAGCGACGGGCTCGACACGTCGATGAAG
>NZ_RZSA01000675.1:0-3794 GCF_003998075.1 Mesorhizobium sp. M2A.F.Ca.ET.037.01.1.1
CGGTTGTCCTCGATCATCAGCTCGACCTTGGGCTCGTTGGCGCCCGCAGCCTTGTTCAGCCTGTCGGCCATGCAGTGCGCGCCTTCCGCCTCGCTATAGGGCGCGTAGGCGCCGGTCATGGCGACCGCAAGGCCGATCTTGAGATCCGCCGCGCCCGCATGCCCTGCCTGCAGCAGCCCAGCGGTCAGCACCGCTGCTCCCAGCAAAATCTTTTCCATTCTACCCCTCCTTCCTCTCATTGTGGTTGTTCTTCCGGCCCTCAGGCCGTCTCCGACTGCCCGACATAGACCTCGATGACGCGCGGATCGCGCCACACATCTTCCGTCTCGCCCGAGGCGATCACCTGTCCCTGGTCCATCACGCACAGCCGGTCGCAGAGCCGGTTGATGAAGCGCAGATCGTGATCGATGACGATGGTCGCGCAGCCGATATCGCGGCGAATGGCCTCGATCGCCATCGCCAGCGTCTCCGACTCGGCCTCGTTGAGGCCGGCGGCCGGCTCATCGAGCAGAAGGAGCGACGGCCCCAGCGCCAGTGCGCGGGCGATCTCGAGCCGGCGCTGGCTGCCATAGGGCAGCGTGCCGGCCGGACTGTCGGCGAAACTTGCCAGCTCATATTGCTGCAGCAGCTGATCGACGCCGATCTGCTTGGCGGCATCGGGGCGTACGGCGCGGCAGGTGATACGCGCGACCTCGACGTTCTGGCGAACGGTCAGATCCTTGAACAGCCTGATGGTCTGGAAGGTGCGGCCTACCCCTGCCCGCGCGCAATGCTCCGGGCCGCGGCCAGTGATCTCCTCGCCCGCCAGGCGCACGCTGCCGCTGTCCGGCTTGAGCACGCCGGAGATGGCGTTGACGAGCGTCGACTTGCCTGCGCCGTTCGGACCGATGAGGCCGAGGATCTCGCCGGCCTCGCAGGTCAGCGAGGCGTTGCGCAACGCCTGCACGCCGCCGAATGTCTTGCTGACTGCCTCAACCGACAGCATCGGTCATTTCTCCCATTCCGGCCGCTGGCTGTTCTCCTGTCGGCCGGTCAAAAGGATGCTAGTCTCCCGACTTTTCCAGAACAAGTATTTTTTTCCATTTTAGAAAAATTCTTGAGTGGAAGGGCCGGGACCGTCGGTCAGGCGCCTGTTCCCGGCGGCAGCCCGTCGCGCGGCACCGTATTCGACATCAGCATGATGACGGGCTCGTCGCCAAGCGCGACATAAGCGTGCTGCATCTCGCCGTCGAACAGGATGCTGTCGCCTGGCTGCAGCACCGTCGGGTCGTAATGGAGCGTGTGCAGCTGCAGGCTGCCGCTCAGCACATGGATGAACTCCTCACCCGAATGGCTGCGCCAGCCGCCGTTTTCCTCAAAACTTCTGGCGCGCAGCGTGACGCGCCAGAAAATGTTGGTCTTATCGCGGAAATCGCTGCACAAGACCTCGAATTCCATGGCGTTGCCTTCATGCAGAATGCCGCTGCCGGCGCGCGTGATCGAGCGGCGCGCCTGCGGTCCGGGCTTCGGGCTGAACAGGAAGGAGGCCACCGGCACGTGCAGCACGCCGGCGATCATCAGCGCGATGTCGACGGTCAGCCTGGCCTTGCCGTTCTCCAGCTTCGAGAGCTGCGAAACGGAAAGGCCGGAGCGCTCGCTGAGGTCGCGCAAGGTGATGTTCTGCTGCTTGCGCGCGTCCCGGATCTTGCTGCCCACATTGCCTTGCATCGTCCACGCCCTTGGCCGTCGTTTCCAATTTGACAAGCTCTAGAGCAATTCCAGGAAAAGTGTGAGCGGTTTTCCGTCCGGAATTGCGTAAAAACAATGAGATAGAGCGGTTCGCCGTTTCCGTGAAACGGTGAAACGCTCTAGCGGCCCGCCATTTGAGCGTCCAGCCTTTAGACGGCTACGGCTGATTGCGGCCACAGGGACATCGCGACGGTGGCAAAGGCATTTTCAAGAAGGCGGCTGACGCGTTCGAACGTTTCCGGATCGGCAAGCAGGTCGTTGCGGACCTCGAGATAGAGGCAGGGCCGGCCCTGCTGCAGCCCATGCCAGTTCAGCGTGTAGCCCACGGCCTGGCGCCAATCATAGGGTTCGTTGTCACCAATCCTGAAGCTTGCTTCCGCGCCCTGTGCGCCCAGCGTTTTCAGCACTGAATTGACGAAGGGCGACTGTTCCCGCCACAGCACGCCGATATCGACATTGCGCTTCACCCCGCCCATCACCGGCGTGAAGGAGTGCACCGAGATCAGCGCGCGCCTGCCGGCGGCGACTTCGATGATCGCCCGTTCGACCGGCGCCCAGGCGACAAGCTTGCGCAGCCTTGCATCAGTGGCATCGACCGCCAGATTGCCCGGCACCGGGATGCCACCGAGGTCCGGCCGCATGAAATCCCACTCATCGGCGGGGCGGTTATAGTCGAGGAACAGCCGCGAATAGCGCGCGATCACGGCCGGCGCGCGCAACGTTCGCGAGAGCCGCCGCGTCAGCGCATCGACACCGATATCGACCGCGAAATGCGTGCCCAGATAGGGCTCCGCCAAGCCAAGGTCGCGCCACGGCGCCGGCACGACATTGCCGGCATGCTCGGCGATCAGGAGATAGGGGCTGGTCGCGTCCGGCAGCAACCGTTCCACGCCGGCCGCTGCAAGCGCCGCGACGGCCGCATCGCCCAGCTTTTCAAGGTCCCGCACGACCGGATGTCCTTGGCGCTCAGGCGATGACGGAGCGGACATGGTACGCCTTCGCCGCCGTCGCCTCGATCAGGCCGGCGCGTCCATTGGTGCGTCCGAGACCGGAATTCTTGATGCCGCCCCAGGGCAGATAGAGGTCCGCGTGGTCGCAGCGGTTGAGATAGACCGTGCCGGCCTCGACCTCGTCGAGCAAGGCCACGCCGCGCTCGACATCGCGCGTCCAGATAGAGGCGCTAAGGCCGTAGTCGCTGTCGTTCATCAGCCGGATCGCCTCGTCGTCGCCGCCGACCGCCTGGACGCAGGCCACCGGCCCGAACAGTTCGTCGCGCATGATCTGCATGCTGTGATCGACGCCGGTCAGCACCTCCGGCGCGACATAGGCGGTTCCGAGGCTTGCCGCCTTGAGGGCGCCATCCCGCGGCATCAGGCGCTTCGCCCCTGCTCGCACCGCGCTTTCGGTGAGGCCGCGGATGGTGTCGGCGGCAACCCCACGCACCACCGGGCCGACCATCGGCTTTTCGCCGATTGGATGGCCGATCGACCATTTCGCCGTCTCGGCGACCAGCGCCTCGACGAAACGGTCATGAATCAGGCGATCGACATAGATGCGCTCGACCGAGCAGCAGGACTGGCCGGCGTTGGAATAAGTACCTTCGGCGATCAGCGGAACAGCCGCTTCGAGGTCGGCGTCGGAGCGCACATAGGTCGGATCCTTGCCGCCGAGTTCCAGATGCACCTGGGTGAAGGTGCCGGCCGCTGCCGCATGCACGCGCCGGCCGCCATTGACCGAGCCGATGAAATTGACGGCATTGAAGACGCCGGAAGCGATCAGCCGCTCGGCGTCCGGATGGTCAAGATGCAGGCTCTGGAACACGCCTTCTGGTCCGCCGGCCGCGCGGAAAGCCTCCTCGGCAAGCTCCGCGATCAACGGCGTCTGCGGCGAATGCTTGAAGATCACCACATTGCCTGCCGCAAGAGGCGACGTGACCAGGTAGCCGAGCATGGCGGTCGGATAGTTCCAGGCGCAGATCGACAGATGCAGACCGCCGGCCATCGGCTTGGCGTAGCGGCGGATGTTCTCATCCGAGGGATACGGCATGTCGGCCAAGGGCTCCGGGG
>NZ_RZSA01000676.1:0-3793 GCF_003998075.1 Mesorhizobium sp. M2A.F.Ca.ET.037.01.1.1
GCCTCTAACCCGGATACGCCCGCAGGATTTGAAAAACCCGCCTTCGAGGCGGGTTTTTTGTTTTCTTCCTTCTCCCCGTTCAACGGGGGGAAGGTGCCCGAAGGGCGGATGAGGGGCAGCGCCGGCGTCGGCAAGCTGACCATCAGCAACAACAGAAATACATCAGAGAAATTCGGTGACAGTGCACTTTTCATAGGCCGGCGCTGCCCCTCACCTGCCTGCCGGCATCCTCTCCCCGTATAGTGACGGGGAGAGGGGACGCTCTCGCCGGCGATTTCGCCAATCGCGTACGCTGCGAGGAGGAAGGCCGCTACTCCCCCACCAACTCCCGCAGCGCCATGCGCTTGTAGGCCTCAACCAACCTGTCACCCTCCTCCCGATCGACCGAGATCGCCAGTCGCACGGCCGCCTCGCCCATCTGCCAGACGAGGAAGGCCGTCGTCTCCAGTTCGACCGGATCGGCATCGGACCTCAGCCGCTTCAGCACCGCGACCAAAAATTCGGCATTGGCTCGGCTGTCGGCGAGCTCGAGCGAGCGCAGGGCCTTGTCGACCTGCGTGCCCGACCAGACGTCGCGTATAACCGGCTCGGCCAGGAACAGCTGATAGTAGATGTCGACCAGCTCTGAAAACGCCTGCTTCAGCCCTTCGGCGTCCCTGACATCTTTCAGCGCCGCCGAGATGCAGGCCTGGCTCTCGGCGGTGTAGCGCTCGGCCAGCGCCCAGACGATCGACCGCTTGTCCGGGAAGAACTGGTAGAGCGAGCCGATCGACACCCTTGCCCGCTCCGCCACCTCGCCCATGCGCATGGCATCGCTGCCCTGCTCGGCAATCAAGGCAGAGGCGGCGGCAAGCATGCGCTCGACCCGCTCGCGGCTGCGTTGCTGGCTCGGCGACCGGCGCGGCGAGGCGATGGCGGCTTGGTCCGGCTTGGCGGTGACTTTCTCGTCCATGGCTCCCTCCAGGCGATTTCCAACACCAGCTTGACTCACAAAATACGAGGGTTTATCACGTTTTACAAATGTGAGGATTCATCACATTTGCAAAACCAACCGACATCTGGAGCCAGCCGAGATGATGAAACTTCTCCCCGCCCTCACCTTCATCGCCGCGATCGGCTCCGGCGTGGTCGGCGGCGTGTTCTTCGCCTTTTCCAATTTCGTCATGGCGGCACTCGCGCGGCTGCCCGTCCCAAGCGGCATCGCGGCGATGAATTCTATCAATGTCACGGTGATCACGCCGACCTTCATGACGGCGCTGTTCGGCACCGGCGTCATCTGCCTGGTGTTGATTGCCGCCGCTCTCTTCGGCTGGAGCCAGTCCGGCTCATACTGGCTGCTTGCCGGCGCGGTGATCTATTTCGTCGGCAACCCGATCGTGACCATGGTCATCAACGTTCCGCTCAACGACGCTTTAGCCGCCGTCGATCCGCAGAGCGCCAACGGCGCCGCCGTCTGGGCGAACCATCTGAGCCAATGGGTGATGTGGAACCGCGTCCGCACCGTCACCGCTATCGTGTCGATGGCCTGCTTCATCATGGCTTTGATCTGAGATACGCGGCCGCAATGCTAAAGACCCCGCTTTAGGCGGGGTCGGTCTTCTTGTGGGTTTTGCGGTCAGCATGGCCGAGATCCCGATCCGGATCGATGACGTCGCGGACCAGCTGCTTCAGCTTCGCCGCATCCGGAAAGCCGCCGTCGCGCTTACGGTCCCAGATCAGCTGATCGTTGCAGGAAATGGTGAAGATGCCGCCGGTGCCCGGCACCAGCGTCACCTCGCCGAGATCGGTGCCGAAGGTGGAAAGCAGCTCCTGCGCCATCCAGCCGGCACGCAACAGCCATTGGCATTGCGTGCAATAGGTGATGCGGATGACGGGAAGCGGCTTGTCGGTCATACGAGATTGAGCTTCGCTCATATCGGATCGCGTTGCCGGTCAGGCCGCGCTGAGCTTTGCCATCGTCTCGTCGTCGACCTCGAAATTGGCGTAGACGCTCTGCACGTCGTCGTCATCCTCGAGGGTGGCGACCAGCTTCATCAGCGACTGCGCCCGCTCTTCGTCGACCGGGACGTTGTTCTGCGGCTGCCAGATCGCCTTGACCGATTCAGCCTCGCCGAGCGCCGCTTCTAGCGACTTCGACACGTCGCCGAGACTTTCGAAGCTGCAATAGATGGTGTGGCCTTCCTCATCGGACTCGACATCGTCGGCGCCGGCCTCGATCGCGGCTTCCATCACCTTGTCGGCGCTGCCGGCCGAAGCCGGATAGTAGATTTCGCCGACGCGGTTCCACATGAAGGACACCGAGCCGGTTTCGCCGAGCGCCCCGCCGGCCTTGGTGAAGGCGGCGCGCACATTGGATGCCGAGCGATTGCGGTTGTCGGTCAGCGCCTCGACGATCAGCGCCACGCCGCCCGGGCCATAACCCTCGTAGCGCACGGCTTCGTAGTTCTCGCCGTCGCCCGCGGAAGCCTTGTTGATGGCGCGCTGGATGTTGTCCTTCGGCATCGACACGGCCTTGGCGTTCTGCATCGCAAGGCGAAGCCTCGGGTTCATCGCCGGGTCCGGCGTGCCGGTCTTGGCCGCGACAGTGATTTCGCGCGCCAGCTTGGAAAACATTTTCGACCGCACCGCGTCCTGACGGCCCTTGCGGTGCATGATGTTCTTAAATTGCGAATGGCCAGCCATGGCACCCCTGTCGTGTTCGGCTAGAGCACCGCGGAGCGAAATGGGATCACCTCGCCATCCGCAAATTGCTCGAATTCAAATTTTCAGAACGCTCCAGGCATGCCTGCGAAGGCACACGGCGCTCTCTGTCGGAATGGCCGGCTTATAGATAAATCGGCTCAATTCGTCCAGACGCGCCGTAACTCCGGCGCCGGAGAGGCCGCTCAGCTCTCAAGGTCGGACTTCAGCCGGTCGAGAATGCTGATCGCATGGCCGGCATACTGGCTGATCCAGCGATCGTGGATCTGCTTGATCGGCAAGGCATTGAGATGGTTCCAACGCTCGCGTCCCTCGCGCCTCGCAATCACCAGGTCGGCCTCCTCCAGCACTTTCAGATGCATCATCACCGTGCAGCGGTCCATGTCCGGGAACGCCTCGCAAAGCGCGCCGGTGGTCTGCGGCTGATCCTTCAGGCGATCCAGCAATTCGCGCCGGCGCGGATGCGCCAAAGCCTTGAAAACATGGTCGTCCCCGGTTTGGCTTGACATGTTATGTTTCTATAACATATTGTTCCACTGAGCAAGGAAGGAGCTGTGGATATGTCCCTTGGATTCAGGATTTCCGGGCGCATCGGCAAACCGGTCGCCGAGGTCTTCGACGCCGTCGTCAACCCGACGAAGCTCAGTGGGTATTTTACAACGCTTGGCGGCGCCTCGGCGCCGCTGGTCCCCGGCACCACGGTCACATGGTGGAATACCGTGCCCGTCGAGGTCGATGAAGTGGTGCCCAACGAGCGCATCGTGCTGCGCTGGGATGGCGGCGGCCCCGGCGTTGTACCGGCTTACAAGACCACGATCGAAATGAACTTCGAAGCCCTGGATGACGGTGGCACCTTCGTCACCATTGCCGAAAGCGGATGGCGCGAGGACGAGGCCGGCCGCAAATCATCCTACGGCAATTGCGAGGGCTGGTCGCAGATGCTGTCATGCATGAAAGCTTACGTCGAGTACGGCATCAATCTGCGTGAAGGGTTCTACCCCAGCGAAATGCGCGGTGAACTGCCGACGTCGGAAAGCAAATGATCCTGCGGCGGGAGCGACAGCCGCACGCTGCCGCCCTCGTTGCCACCATC
>NZ_RZSA01000677.1:0-3790 GCF_003998075.1 Mesorhizobium sp. M2A.F.Ca.ET.037.01.1.1
GAGACAGGACCATCTGGCGCGCTTCCATCCAGCGCAGGCAGTCGTAGAGCGCCACCCAGCCGCCGGTGATCGAGGCGGTGCGGGTGCCGCCATCGGCCTGGATCACGTCGCAGTCGACGGTGATCTGCTGTTCGCCCAGCGCCTGCAGGTCGACCACGGCGCGCAAGCTCCGGCCGATCAGCCGCTGGATCTCCAGCGTGCGGCCGCCCTGCTTGCCGGCGGAGGCCTCGCGCCGCATGCGCTCGCCGGTCGAGCGCGGCAGCATGCCGTATTCGGCCGTCACCCAGCCCTTGCCGGAATTGCGCATCCAGGCCGGCACCTTTTCCTCAAGGCTCGCGGTGCACAGGACATGCGTGTCGCCGAACTTCACCAGGCACGAGCCTTCGGCATGCTTGGACACGCCGCGCTCGAAGGAGATGGCGCGCATTTCGTCGGCTTGGCGTTTGGAGGGGCGCATCGAGGCTCTTTCTGTTTTTCCCGGATTCGTTGGCGGCTTGTAGACGCATGCAGTCTCTCGCGCAAAGGAAAAGGGGCGAGAGCCGGGGCGGGTTGCGCGGGCCGACCGGGAGTCTATATCTTTCCGGTAGGAGGTTTCTCGCCGGAATGAACAGACCAGTCGATCCGACGTCGCAGTCGCCCGGGCTTCAGTCGCCGGTACTTCAGTCACTCGACATGCGCTCGCGCGATATTTTCCGGCGGATTGTCGATTCCTATCTGCGCGACGGCGAGCCGGTCGGCTCGCGCAGCCTGTCGCGCATCCTGCCCTCCTCGCTGTCGCCGGCCACCATCCGCAACGTGATGAGCGACCTCGAGCATCTCGGCCTGATCTATGCGCCGCATGTTTCCGCCGGGCGGCTCCCGACCCAGACGGGCCTGCGCTTCTTTGTCGACGCCTTCATGGAGCTCGGCGACCTTTCAGACGACGAGCGCCGCATCATCGAGGCGCAGGTGCGCGCCTCGGGCTCCGGCGCAACGCTGGAGCATATGCTGACCGAGGCCAGCCAGATGCTGTCCGGCATGTCGCGCGGCGCCGGCCTCGTGCTCGCCTCCAAGAACGAGGTGGCGCTGAAGCACATCGAATTCATCCAGCTCGAGCCGACCAAGGCGCTGGCCGTGCTGGTGTCGCAGAACGGCGATGTCGAGAACCGCGTCGTCGACCTGCCCGTCGGCACCACCGTGTCGCAACTGCACGAGGCGTCCAATTTCCTCAACGCCCATATCCGGGGCCGCACGCTTGCCGAGGCGCGCGCCGAGATCGCCCGCATCAAGGATGAGACCAAATCCGCTCTCGACACGCTGTCGCAGGATCTTGTCGAGAAGGGGCTGGCGGTCTGGGCCGGCGCCGAAAGCGGCCTGCCGGCGCGTCTCATCGTGCGCGGCCGTGCCAACCTGCTGGAAAATGTCACCGCCCAGGCCGATCTCGAACTGCTGCGCCATCTGTTCGAGGATCTGGAGACGCAGGACGGGCTGCTGCAGCTGCTCGACCTAGCCGAGGAAGGGCCGGGCGTGCGCATCTTCATCGGCTCGGAGAACAAGCTGTTCTCGCTGTCCGGCTCGTCGCTGGTCGTCGCGCCCTATCGCGACAAGGACGCCCGCGTCATCGGCGCGCTTGGCGTCATCGGGCCGACGCGGCTGAATTACGCCCGCATCGTGCCGATGGTTGACTATACGGCACAACTGATTTCGCGCATGCTCCGCTAGGTTTATCGATATTCAGGTGAGGCCGGCCTGCGAATGACGGCTTCCTGCCCTTCCGGTGCTCACGTACTTTAAGTACGCTCCGCTCGGGTTCTCGGAAGCCACCTTGTCTGGCCGCTTCGCGCCCGTCTTCGACTCCGGCTCGGCCTGACCTGAATCTTGCCGCACCTAGGGTCGCACCAGCTGCAGAGGGAGAAAAAAATGGCGTTGGAAGCTATCAAGGCCCAGATCGACCTCCTGCTTCAGGAAATGATCAACCAGCCCGAGGACGATCACGAGATCCAGGAGCAGCTGCGCGAGAAATTGCGGGAGCTCCGCGCCATGGGCCTGCCCTTGCCGGCCGATCTCGTCGAGCTGGAAAAGCGCCTCGACGACGACCTGGATGCCGAGGAGACCTAAGCTCCGGCGCTCCGTCAAATCCGCGTGCGCAAGCTTCTCTTTTCGGTCGTTTGCCCAATATGTCCTGCTCGGAGCGCCTGACCGAGCGAGGCGCATTGGCAGACGACGGAGAACAGCATGATACGGATCGCCGGCCTTGCGGGCACTGCCTTGATTCTCGCCACCGGTGCCTTTGCGCAGCAGGCCCCCTTGCTCAGCGGCGAAAAGGCCTTCGGCGACTGGAAAGCCGATCGTCCGGGCGTGCGCCGGCTGCTGAAGCCGCAGGATCAGCCGAAACCCAATGTGGCGGAGTCCGCCGCCAATGGCGGCGGCGTCACCGATCGCCCGGAGGACGCGAAGCCACAGCTTCCGCCGGGCTTTTCCATCGAGCTGGTCGCATCGGGTATCGACAGTCCACGCGTGGTCCGCGTGGCGCCGAACGGCGACCTCTTCGTCGCCGACAGCCGGGCAAACCAGGTCCGCGTCTATCGCCTGGCGCAAGGCAGCGCGAAGGTCGCCGAGACGTCGATCTTTGCCAAGCGCCTGACGCGACCCTACGGCATCGCCTTTTATCCGCCGGGCGACAAGCCGCAATGGGTCTATGTGGCCAACAGCAACAGCGTCGTGCGCTTCCCCTATCGCGACGGCGACCTTGAAGCGTCCGCCAAGCCGGAGACCATCGTCGCGAAAATCCCCGCCAGCCACCACTGGACGCGCGACATCGCCTTTTCGCCCGACGGCAAGACGCTCTATCTGTCGGTCGGCTCCGGCTCCAACATCGCCGAGGATATGGGGGCGAAGCCGAAGGGCGGTGTCGAGGCGTGGGCGAAATCGCAGCCGCTGGGCGAGGGCTGGGGCGCGGAACAGGGCCGTGCTGACGTGCTCGCCTTCGACCCCGACGGCAGCAACCGCAGGACCGTCGCCACCGGCCTGCGCAACTGCTCCGGCATGACCGTGCAGCCGGCGACCGGCGCGCTCTGGTGCGTCGTCAACGAACGTGACGAGCTTGGCGACAACACACCCTTCGAATACGCGACCGCGGTGAAGGACGGCGCGTTCTATGGCTGGCCCTGGTATTACATCGGCGACAACGAGGACCCGCGCCACAAGGGCGCGCGCCCAGACCTCGCTGGCAAGGTCACGCTGCCCGACGTGCTGATCCAGGCGCATTCGGCGCCGCTCAACATCGCCTTCTATAGTGGCGGCAACTTCCCGGCTGACGGTTTTCCTGCTGAATATAGGGGCGACGCCTTCGTCACCCTGCACGGCTCGTGGAACCGCAATGTTCGCACCGGCTACAAGGTGGTGCGGCTACGGTTCCAGGACGGCAAGCCGACCGGCGAATATGACGACTTCGCCACCGGCTTCGTCATATCCGACGACGCGGTCTGGGGCCGGCCGGTCGGCGTCGCTGTCGCCAAGGACGGCGCGCTGATCCTCACCGAGGACGGCAACGGTACGATCTGGCGTGTGACGTATGGCGGGTAAGCGGTGGTCGGGCGTTCGACCGTGCGTCGAGGGGCCCCCTCACCCGGATTGCCAACCGAATTGCGAAGGGCAATTCGGGGCAATCCGACCTCTCCGCAAGCAGGGCTGTCCGGGGAAAGGTTCGGGTGAATCGAAATGCCGCATGTGCATGCCCCGTAAGACGGGGATTTTCCGTCTACCTTCTGGTTGTCGAGACTCAGAAAGGGAACGGGGCATGCGCTTTACG
>NZ_RZSA01000678.1:0-3782 GCF_003998075.1 Mesorhizobium sp. M2A.F.Ca.ET.037.01.1.1
CTGATCATCGCGCTCGGCCTTTTGGTCGACGACGCAATGATCGCGGTCGAGATGATGGTGGCGCGGCTGGAAGTCGGCGACAATCTCCGCAAGGCGGCGACCTTCGTCTACACCTCGACCGCCTTTCCGATGCTGACCGGCACGCTGGTGACGGTCGCCGGCTTCATCCCGATCGGCCTCAACTCCAGCGCCGCGGGCGAGTACACCTTCACGCTGTTCGTCGTCATCGCGGTGTCGCTGCTGGTGTCATGGATCGTGGCGGTGCTGTTCGCGCCGCTGCTGGGCGTCACCATCCTGCCTGCGACGATGAAAGAGAAGCACCACGACCAGCCAGGACGCTTCACCTCGCTGTTCCGGCGCGTGCTTGTCTTCTCCGTGCGCCGGCACTGGCTGACGATCATCGTGACGGTGCTTGTGTTCGCCGCCTCGGTCGCCGGCTTCGGCCTCGTGCAGCAGCAGTTCTTCCCACCCTCCGACCGGCCGGAGCTGATCGTCGACTGGAACCTGCCGCAGAACTCCTCGATCACCGAGACGCGCGACCAGATGGAGCGCTTCGAGCAGCGGGCGCTGGCCGGCAATCCGGACATCGACCACTTCTCCTCCTATATCGGCGAGGGTGCCGTGCGCTTCGTGCTGGCCCATGACGTGCAGCCTGCCAATCCCTATTTCGGCCAGACCGTCATCGTCACCAAGAACATCGAGGCGCGCAACCGGGTGAAGCCGGCGCTGGAGAAGCTGCTGCGCGAGGAGTTCGTCGGCACCGACGCGTTCGTCAAATTGCTGGAGCTCGGCCCGCCGGTCGGCAGGCCGGTGCAGTACCGCGTCGGCGGTCCCGATATCCAGACGGTGCGGGAACTTGCGCAGCAATTCGCCGGCGTGATCTCGGCCAATCCGAAGCTCGCAGCCCCCACCTTCGACTGGAACGAACCGCAGCGCGTGCTGAGGGTCGACGTGCTGCAGGACAAGGCGCGCCAGCTCGGCATCACCTCTTCGGACATCGCCAGCGCGCTGAACAGCACGGTGGGCGGCTCGACGATCACGCAGGTGCGCGACGCGACCTATCTCATCGACGTCGTGGCGCGGTCGCGCGAGGCCGAGCGCGGCTCGATCGAGACGCTGCAGAACATGCAGCTGCCGACCGGCAACGGCGAGTCGATCCCGCTCGCCGCCGTCGCCAACTTCCGCTACGACCTCGAACAGCCGACGGTCTGGCGGCGCAACCGCACGCCGACGATCACGGTGCGCGCCGGCCTGGTCGGCGACGTGCTGCCGGCGACCGTCGTCAACGAGTTGAAGCCGTCGGTGGACGCCTTCATCGCCAAGCTGCCGCCCGGCTATTCGGTCGAGACCGCGGGTTCGGTCGAGGAAAGCGCCAAGAGCCAGGGCCCGATCGCGGCCGTGGTGCCGTTGATGCTGTTCGTCATGGCGACCATCCTGATGGTGCAGTTGCAGAGCTTCCAGCGCCTGTTCCTGGTGGTGGCGGTGGCGCCGCTCGGGCTGATCGGCGTGGTGGCGGCGCTGGTTCCCAGCGGCGCGCCGCTCGGCTTCGTCGCCATACTCGGCGTGCTGGCACTGATCGGCATCCTGATCCGCAACTCGGTCATCCTGATCGTGCAGATCGAGGACCTCGTCAAAGAAGGCAAGGACCGCTGGGCGGCGGTGGTCGAAGCGACCGAGCATCGCATGCGGCCGATCGCGCTGACCGCCGCGGCTGCAAGTCTCGCGCTGATCCCGATCGCGCGCGAAGTGTTCTGGGGACCGATGGCCTACGCCATGATGGGCGACATCATCGCCGGCACGGCGATCACGCTGCTGTTCCTGCCGGCACTCTACGTGACGTGGTTCAGGGTCAAGGAGCCGAAAGATAGGGAAAGCGTGGCTGTGTCAGAGACCGGAGATCTGGCGCAGACCACCCCAACCTAAGGCCGTCATTCGTCATCGCGAAGGCCGAGAGGACGCGACTTGGCGCGCTGCCACGGTGATGACCTTGAGCTGCGCCAAGCGTGCCAACCCTTTGGCAAATCGGCCAATTCCAGGATGCTTTTGTCCCGGTCAACCACCTCTTGCAAGCCTACGAGCATCATGTCGCTTTCATTCCGATCCCGCGTGTCGCTGCTGTAGAACTGCCAACTGCCCCCTTCATCATTATCGTCGTCGTCATCGTCATTTTCATGCACGACGTATGCGATCCAGTCGCCGTGTCTAAATATGCCCTTGTCCGACAAGACCGCGACGTTCGGTGGGTCTTCGAAGTTCCATCGCTCCACGGAAATCTCCTAAATTGGCTATGCACCAACAGGACCATCTCAAGCCGTCCGCACGAACCCCTCACTCGCCCTGAGCAGATTGCGCGTATAATCCTCGCCGACCCGATGCCCTATCAGCTGGCTCGCGGTTAGTGTTTCCACCGCCTCTCCATTCTGCATCACCATCAGCCGCTCGCACATATGGGTGATGATGGCGAGGTCGTGGCTGACCATCAGGAAGGTGAGCTTGCGGCGGCGACGGACCTCTTCGAGAAGGTTCAGCACTTCGGCCTGAACAGAGGCGTCGAGCGCCGAGGTCGGCTCGTCGAGCAGAAGGATCGAGGGTTCGAGGATCAGCGCACGCGCGATGGCGACACGCTGGCGTTGGCCGCCGGAAAGCTGGTGCGCATAGCGGAAGCGGAAGCCCTTGCCGAGGCCGACCTCGTCCAGCGCGCGCTCGATGCGCTTCTCGCCATCGGCAATGCCATGGATCGCGAGCGGCTCCTGCAGCAGTCGGTCGACCGTCTGGCGCGGATGCAGCGACCCGTAGGGATCCTGGAACACCATCTGCACATCGCGGTAGAAAGCCTTGTCGCGGGTTTTGCCGAGCCTCTTGCCGTTGACGGTGATGGTGCCCGAAGCGACAGGCGCAAGGCCGGTGATCGCCTTTAGCAGCGTCGACTTACCGGAGCCGCTTTCGCCGACCAAGCCATAGGATTCGCCTTCCCTCACCTCGAGGTTGACGCCCTTCAGCGCGCGAAAACGGTCGAAGACCACTTCCAGCCCTTGGATGGCGATGGCGGCCGTCATGCCGCCCACTCCGGCTTGCGGTCGAGCACCGGCAGCGGATGGCGCTCGAAACCGATCCTCGGCATGCAGTTGAGCAGGCCGCGCGTGTAGGGATGCCGGGCGTCGCGCAGTTCGGACGCCTTGATCTGCTCGACCACCTTGCCGGCATACATGACGACGACCCGATCGCAGAAGGACGAGACCAGGCGCAGATCGTGCGAGATGAAGATCAGCCCCATGCCGCGCTCGGCCACGAGCTTGTCGAGGATCTTGAGCACGTCGAGCTGCACGGTGACGTCGAGCGCCGAGGTCGGCTCGTCGGCGATCATCAGTTCGGGTCCGGTGACCAGCATCATCGCGATCATGGCGCGCTGGCCCATGCCGCCCGAGACCTCGTGCGGATAAAGATCGAAGACGCGAGCCGGATCGCGGATCTGCACCGCCTGCAGCATGGCCAGAGCCCATTCGCGCGCCTCGGCCTTGGAGACCTTCTCATGCGTGCGCAGCGTCTCGACGATCTGACGGCCGATGGTCATCACCGGATCCAGCGAATATTTCGGATCCTGCAGGATCATGGCGATGCGGTTTCCCCGCAGCGACCGGCGCTGACGAGGCGAGATCGAGAGCAGGTCGATGCCGTCAAAGGCGAGCTTCTTGGCCGAAACCTCGGCCTGCGGCGGGGTCAACCCCATGATGGCGCGGCCGGTCTGCGACTTGCCGGATCCGCTTTCGCCGACGATGCCGAGA
>NZ_RZSA01000679.1:0-3779 GCF_003998075.1 Mesorhizobium sp. M2A.F.Ca.ET.037.01.1.1
CAGCGCCACCGCCTGCCAATAGGCTTCCCGCCGGCCCTCACTCACAGTTCGAACCTCCTGAGCAGGGGAATGCCGATCAGCGCCAGCACCGTCTCCATGAGACGGATCGCCATGCGCCGGCGAAGCGGGAGATGCCCGGCATAGACGGCGTTGTATTCGATCGCCGCGACCGCGCCGCGCCGGCGTTTGAAACCGGCGGCGCCCGCGCTCATGTTGAAGAACAGGCCGCGCGCCGTGGCGTGATCCTGCGCCACCGCCATCATCATGCGGTAAAGCCCGTCGGCCACCGGCAGGCTGGTGTCGTAGCCGACGATCGGCTGGGTCAACGTGCGGCCGTTTTCGAACAAGCCGGTGACGGCGACCAGCTCGCCGCCGGGCCGCCGCAATCCCGCCAGGCTGATGATGCCGCGCCGGTGCATCTCGGCGATATAACGGGCCGTGTAGTGCGGATTGAGCGGCGTGTATTTGTCGAGGTAGAGCATATCGTAGAGCTGCTCGGCGCGGGCATAGTCAGCCTCGCTGAAATCGCCGTTTCCGACCCGCTCGAACGGTGTCGCGCGCAGGCGGGCGCGATCGCGCTTCATGTCGCGCGTCATGGCGGGCGCGGCGCTGCGGTCGGCGAAGATGTAGATTTGACGCGCCGCCAGCATGCGGAACCCCTCGGCCTTCAAGACGGCAATCGTCGCCGGATCGGCGATGTCGTTCAACGAACGGATGACGATGGCGCGATCGGGGAAACGCGCGGTCAAGGCCGAGCGCAGCGACGCGACTGTCGGCCGGTCGAGCAGCGGCATCGGATTGGTCGAATAGAGCCAGTTGTTGACCTGCGCCTGATGGTCGAGGCCGCTTGCCCTGACCAGGGGCGCGCAGGCCCTGATCAACGCGTTGAGCGCGCGCCGCAACAGCGGGTGGGCGGCGAAGTTGCGTGTCTCGTCGATCGCGTAGTCGATATAGGCGCTGGTCGGGCAGCAGATATAGCAGTTGGGCGCATCATCGGCGTCGTTCAGCGTCAGCGGAAAAACGCGGCCGGCAATTTCGAAGGTCTCCACCTTGGTCTTGAGGTTGGCGATGAGATCGCGCACCGGCACCTCGTTGAAGAGGCTTACGAAAGCCGCGACCTTCGCCGGCTTGTTCTCGACGCGGTCGGCCTGCTGCACGGGCCTTTCCATCGTCGCCGCGCCCGTCATCGCGCCAGCTCCAGGCGGCATTCGACGCGGCGCAGCTTGCGGCCTGTTTCCAACGGCAGGGGCGCGCGGACGAGCGTCACGGTGGCGGCGGCCTTTCGCATTTCCAGGAGCGCGCGAACCGCCTGATGCGCGGCCACCGCCGCATCGGTCGGGAGCGTCGGCGCAAGCCTGAACTCGATGCTCTCCGGCCCGGTCTGGACGAGGCGGAAATCGTCGATGCGGCGATCGGCTTTGAGCACCGCATTGCGCAGCACATCGGGCGTGACCAGGATCGGGCCGTCCGGCGACGTGAATCGGAAAGCATCGTCCATGCGGCCGACGATCTCATCGACGCAGCGCAGCGGCGAACCACACCGACAAGGTTCTTTGGACAAGCGCAACAGGTCGTTCATCCTGTAACGGGCCATGATCTGTGTCCGTCGGCGAAAGGCCGTCACCAGCGGCGTCACCAGCCCCTCGCCCGCCGGCTCGAATTCGAAGAAGACGGAGTCTTCGGCAAGATGCAGGCCGCGCTGTCTGCAGGTCACCGCGAACAGGCCTTCGGTCGCCATATAGATCTGATCGAGCGGCAGCCGGAAGAAATTCTCGATAACCGGACGGTCGACCGGATCCAGCGTCTCGGCGGCGGAAAAAACGCGCTTGGGCCGGAGCCTGAAGTCTTCGGCCGCAAAATGCCGCAGGATCTTTGGCGGCGCGATGACGACCGTCGGGTCGAAGGCCTCCAGTTCACCGCGCCAGCTTTCCGGCCCTTTCGTTAGGTCGAAGAAGGCAAGCTTGATCAGGTGCGATGTGCGGGCGCTGTCGTAAAGCCCAGTGTTCTGCGGCAGGATGACGGCGACGCGCATGCCGCGCCAGACAAGGTCGGGCGCCGCCTTGGCGAGGATCGTTCCCAGCCAGCGGTATTTCTCCGCTTCCGAAATCACGAACAGGCCGCGATTGCCGGAGGTGCCTGCGCTGGCGCCGACGGTGAGCGCGCCGGCGCGGCCGTCATGCGCCAGCGTCGCCCAGGCTTGCGCGGCGGTGAGGCCGTGGATGTTGAATTCATCGAAGCGCGCCATCAGCAGCGCCTTGTCGGTGACCGGCAGGTCGGTGAGGCAGGCCGGCGCCTTGCCGTAAAAGGGCGCGCGCGGTAGGTCGCGGTCGAGGAAGCGGCGCAAGGCGCCTGCCTGCCAGCGCTCGAAATCCGCGCGGCTCTTGCGCGACACCCAGCGTGTCAGGGCGAAAGACCCTGCCGCCTCCGCCAGCCCGTTCATGAGACCTCCGGCGCGAGGTCATAAGGCGTCGGCGCGGGATCATGGCAGAGCATCACCTCGCCGCCCGTGCTGAGGAAGCGGCGCAGCATGGCGCTGGTCGGCTCGATCGCCGCCGCATCCTCGGCGATCAGGGTGGCCGGGAAACCGGGCGTGCGGTTCTCGATCAAAGCGGCGAGCAGCCATTGCACGTCGACGGCATAGAGCAGCGGTCGCTCGAGGCGATTGAACAACAGGCCGAACTGGCCATCGGCGTGGCCTGGAAGATCGACAGCGATCACGCTGCCCTCGCCGAAGAGATCCGTGCCGCCCGGCATGTCGCCGCGAGGCTCGATGCGCGGCTTGCCGGATAGTCCGTCGAGCCGCGACTTGAAGTCGGCGGGAAACAATTCGGTGAAGACGCCATGGTGCAAATTCTGGCCCGGCGTGCGCGCCTTGACCCGCGCCCAGGCGGTGTCGCTGGCGATGAAACGCGCGTTGCGGAACAGCGACAGGCCGGAAATGTGGTCGGCGTGAAAATGGGTGACGATGACTGTGCGGATATCGTCAGGCGACAGGCCGAAACGGCGCAGCACCGACAGAACCTGCTCGTCGGCATTGAGCTGAGGTTTCAGCAGCGCGCCGTAGAGCCGAAGCGTCCGGCCGCGCCGCTCGCCGCTCAGCGCTTCCGGCGTGTAGCCGGTGTCGACCAGCACCGGTCCGGCGGCGGGGTGAAAGAACAGCCCGTAGCGGACACGCAGCCTGACGCGTTGCCAGGTGCCGCCGCGCAGGATCAGCCGCTCGGCGGCGTTGACCCAGGCGCTGTTGGCGAAGACGAGCTTCATGGCCTGGCCCGGCCGGCAAAGGTGCGATCGAGCCCTTGTTCGAACGAGATTTTCGGCGCCCAGCCGAGCACCCGTTTCGCCTTGGAAATATCCAGGCTTTGCGCATAGGCGAAGAGGCCGAGCCCATAGCGGGTGACCGGCGGCTCGGGCCGGCCGGGCAACCGCAGCGCCACCGCTTCCATCAAGCCCGCCGCCAGCATCGCCGGCGCGAGGGGCATCGGCCGCCAGCGCGCGTGCAAGCCGGCGCGGATGCAGGCCGCGTCGGCGATGCGGCGGACCGGCAGCATCTCGCCGCCGGAGATGTTGAAGATCCGACCCTCGGCTTCGCCAGGTGCGGCGAGCGCCGCCATCACCGCATCGACGACATCGTCGACATAAGTGAGGTCGATGGCCGCCCGGCCGTCGCGAAACAGCGGCAGCGGCCGGCTCCTTGCCGCCTTGATCAGGCGCGGCAGCAACGCCCGATCGCCCTTGCCGTAGACGCCGCGCGGCCGCAGCACCATAGGATGGATATCGGG
>NZ_RZSA01000067.1:0-12298 GCF_003998075.1 Mesorhizobium sp. M2A.F.Ca.ET.037.01.1.1
AATATGAGCCATGAGATCCGCACGCCGATGAACGGCGTGCTCGGCATGGCCGAGCTGCTGGCCAAGACGGAGCTTACGCCCCGCCAGAAGACCTTCACCGATGTCATCGTCAAATCCGGCAACGCGCTGCTCACCATCATCAACGACATCCTCGATTTCTCGAAGATCAATGCCGGCCAGCTCACCCTCGACCCCGCTCCCTTCCGCCTGGCGGAAGCGGTCGAGGATGTGGCGACGCTGGTGTCGGCGCGCGTTGCCGAAAAGAACCTCGAGCTCATCGTGCGCGTCGACCCGCGCCTGCCGGCCTTTGTCGTCGGCGATGCCGGACGCTTCCGCCAGATCGTCACCAATCTGCTTGGCAACGCCGTGAAGTTCACCGAGAAGGGCCATGTGCTGGTCGATGTCGGCGGCGATGTCGTCGACGGCGTCGTCCAGCTCAAGGTCCGCGTCGAGGACACCGGCATCGGCATCCCGGCCGAAAAGCTGCAAAGCGTGTTCGAGAAATTCGCCCAGGTCGACGGCTCCTCGACCCGTCGCCACGAAGGCACCGGGCTTGGCCTTGCGATCGGCGCCCGGCTTGTCGACCTGATGGGCGGCAAGATCGGCGTCGAAAGCGAGATCGGCCGCGGCTCCGTCTTCTGGTTCGCCGTGCCGCTGCCGGCGCACAACCAGGCGGCGGCCGACAAGCTGGTGCCGGTCGATGTCACCGGCGCCCGGGTGCTGGTCATCGACGACAATCCGGTCAACCGGGAGATTCTGCTGGAGCAGCTCAGAAGCTGGAGCTTCGACTGTGCGGCCGCCGAAAGCGGCGCTGTCGGCCTTGCCTTCCTCGACCGCGCCTGCCAGCTCGGCGCCTCTGTCGACTGCATTATCCTCGACTACCAGATGCCCGGCATGAACGGCGCCGATGTCGCCAAGGCGATTGCCGCCGACAGCCGGCTTTCGTCCATCCCGGTCGTGCTGCTCACCTCGGTCGACCAGGTGGATTTCGGCAGGATGGTTATCGATTTCGGCATCGTCGCGCATCTCACCAAGCCGGCGCGTTCGGCGGTGCTGCTGGGCACGGTGATCTCCGCCATACAGAAGGCGCGCATGCAGGGCACCAAGGCTCATTTCGTGCGCGAGCCGGTCGCGGCGGCGCCGTCCTTCACCGTCATTCGCGGCCCGGCGGCGCCCGTGCCGGCGGCACCGGAATCGACCGCAGCGCCGAGCGGCCCGATCGATATCCTGATCGCCGAGGACAATGACGTGAACCAGCTGGTCTTCGGCCAGATCCTCAATGGCTTCGGTCTCAGCTACCGCATCGCCGGCAATGGCCGCACGGCTGTCGAAATGTACCGCGCGCTGCGCCCCCGCCTGGTGCTGATGGACGTCTCTATGCCGGAAATGAACGGCTATGAGGCGACCCGCGCCATCCGTGCGATGGAAGCGCAGAACGGTGAGCGCACGCCGATCATCGGCGTCACCGCGCATGCGCTGAAGGGCGACCGCGAGAAATGCATCGAGGCCGGCATGGACGATTATCTGCCGAAGCCGGTATCGCCCGACCGCCTTGGCGCCAAGATCGGCACCTGGCTCAGCGAGACGGTGACGGCTAAGACGGCATAGCTACCGGTTGCGCATCACCACGCAGGCGCCGCCGACGCTTTGCAGCTTGTCGCAGATGCCGTTGGCCTCGCCGCGCGAGTCCGCGCCGATCCTGACCGCGTAGATGCCGCGCCGCCCGATCGGCGTGCGCACCCGGCTCACCACCGGATCATGGCTGGCGAGCAGCGCCGGGAACCGGCTCTTGACCCTCAGCCATTGGCCGATCGCCGCGGAACGGCGGAAATTGCCCGCCACCTGCACGCCCCACGGCTTGACGTTGATCGAGGCCATGGCGACCGTCCGCGACATGATCACCGGCAGCCGGCGGCAGGCGACCGCGAAGCTCATCTTGGGGTCGAGCGGCTCGACGGTGCCGGCATAGGATTTGTCGGAAAACTTGTCGACGGGTTCGCCCATGATGTCGAAGACATAGCTTTCCGTCTCCATCGGCAGGAAGCCGCCGGAGGCCAGCCAGCGCGACACGCGGTTCTCGCCGGCATTGTAGGCCGCGGCCGCGAGGCCGAGATTGCCATAGCCCGCCTTCATCTCGGCTAGATATTTCGCGGAAGCCGGAATGGCCTGCTCGATGTCGAAGGAATTGGCCAGGCCGCGCATCTTGGCGGTTCCCGGCATGAACTGCGCGATGCCTTCGGCGCCGACCGGGCTCACCGCGTTCGGATCGAAGCGGCTTTCCTTCCAGATCAGCCGGGCGAAGAAATCCTTGGGCAGCCCGTTCTGTTGGGCTTGGGCTTCGATCAGATCGCAGACTCGGTTGATCAGCCGTTTGCCGGCCGATTTCGACTGCGGCGGGTCGGCGGACGCGCCCGCCACCCAACTCAAGCTGCACAGCAAGGCCAGGGCCACCGTGAGGAAACGGTGCATAGGCCTACTCGGCCGCGGCTTTGCCGTGTCCGTAGCGCTGCTCGATATAGTCGCCGACCATCTTCTCGAAATCCTGCGCGATGGACGGACCGCGCAGCGTCGCCGCCTTCTTGCCGTCGATGAAGACAGGCGCCGTCGGCGTCTCGCCGGTGCCAGGCAAGGATATGCCGATGTCGGCATGCTTGGATTCGCCGGGACCATTGACGATGCAGCCCATCACCGCGACCTTGAGGTTCTCGACGCCCGGATATTTCTCGCGCCACACCGGCATGTTCTTGCGGATATCGGCCTGGATGCTCTGGGCGAGTTCCTGGAAGACGGTGGATGTCGTGCGGCCGCAGCCTGGGCAGGCGGCGACGATCGGCACGAACTGCCGGAAGCCCATGGTCTGCAGCAATTCCTGCGACACCTGCACCTCGCGCGTGCGGTCGCCGTTGGGCTCCGGCGTCAGCGAGATGCGGATCGTGTCGCCGATGCCCTGCTGCAGCAGGATTCCCATGGCGGCCGAAGAGGCGACGATGCCCTTGGTGCCCATGCCGGCCTCGGTGAGGCCGAGATGCAGCGCATGGTCGGAGCGTGTGGCAAGCTCGGTATAGACGGCGATCAGGTCCTGCACGCCGCTGACCTTGGCCGACAGGATGATCTTGTCGCGGCCAAGCCCGATCTCTTCCGCCATCTCGGCCGACAGGATGGCCGACTGGACGATCGCCTCGCGCGTGACTTCCTGCGCGGTGAGCGGCGAGCCCTGAGCCTGGTTCTGGTCCATCAGCCGGGTCAACAGCTCCTGGTCGAGCGAACCCCAGTTGACGCCGATGCGCACCGGCTTGTCATGTCTAATCGCCATTTCGACGATCGCCGCGAACTGGCGGTCCTTCTTGTCCTTGAAGCCGACATTGCCGGGATTGATGCGATATTTCGCCAGCGCCTCGGCGCAAGCCGGATGATCGGCCAAGAGCTTGTGGCCGATATAGTGGAAGTCGCCGACCAGCGGCACATCGATGCCGAGCCTGAGCAGCCTCTCGTGGATGCGCGGAACCGCCGCCGCGCTCTCGTCGCGGTCAACGGTGATGCGCACGATTTCCGACCCGGCACGATGCAGCGCCGCGACCTGGGCGACAGTCTGGTCGACATCGGCGGTGTCGGTGTTGGTCATCGACTGCACGACGACGGGCGCGCCGCCGCCGACCATCACGCCGCCGACCGAAACGCCGACCGACCTGCGCCGTGGGAAGGGAGAAGAGAAATATCCGGTCATGCCGGTCGCCTTCATCTGAAAGTTCCCGGCATGAGGTGGCGGAGCAAAGATGGCTTGTCAATGGCAAGCGCCAGGCGAGGTTGGCAAATCAGCAGCCGCCACGCGAAAAACGCCAGCTCTGCCGATCGCGGCATCCGCGACCGAACGTTCCATCGATTTCAGTTAAAAAACACCATGCCGGTGGCATTTCCTGCCACCGGACGTTTCACCGCGGCGGGTTGCGGCGATGGTGCCTGGAGGAGCTTCAGTGTGTCGTCGGGCTAGCCTTCAGCTTTTCAATCTCGTCCTTGATTGCCAGCTTGCGTCGCTTGAGATTCACGATTTCGAGGTCGTCCACCGAAGGATGGTTCATGGCGTCGGTGAGCTCGCGCTCGATATCACCGTGTTTCCGCTGCAACTCATCAAGATGGGATGCAAGAGACATGATTGGTTCTCCCTTTCATGGTTTCCTCGATTGCAGCCGTCGCAGGCACGTCCACCGCAGGTTGAGACTGTGACGGCACCGTGACAGTCTGCCACCAACCGATCTCGATGTCGAATGACACGTGGTAGCATTCCACGACAAAGTGAAATGTGATAAGGGCTGCGCGCCGGCCTCAGACGAAAAGTCACAAACCCAGCCGGTCCCGCCCAAACAGCCCGATTGGGCGATGCATACGCAGACGGTAGATAATGTCCGAACAGGAACAGGCTGAAATACGCCTCGAATATTCCCGGCTCAAACAAGAACACGCCGATTTCGACGCCGCCATCAACGCGATGATCGCCACGGGCTGCGACCCGCTTCAGATTCAGCGCATGAAAAAGAAGAAGCTGATCCTGAAAGACCGGCTGTCGGCGCTGGAAGACCGCATCATTCCCGACATCATCGCCTGAGCGGGCAGTTTCCCGCGCTCCACAGTCTACGAGATCGAAAGCCGGGCGGCGCGCTCGCGCAGCAACGCGACCAATTCGCCAGTCCGCGCTTCCGACGTGTCGATCGGCACCACAAGGCACATCGTTGCCTCGACCTTGCCAGGCGCCGAGAACACGGGCGCCGCCAGGCATTTGGTATAGGCGTCGACAAGGCCTGACGTGACGCAATAGCCGGTGACGCGCGCCCGAGCGATGTCATCGATGAAGTCATCGATCTCTATCTTGCGGCCGTCCGGCAGCACGAGATCGTCTTCCGTGACCATCGCCTCGATCCGGCTGCGATCAAGACCGGCCAGCAGCAACCGGCCCGAAGCAGTCCATGGCAGCGGAATCTGCAGGCCGGTGGCCGAGCTGATGCGGAACGGCCTCGTGCCCGGGCTTGAATGGATGATGGTGTAGCGACCGCTCTGCAGCATGCAGAGCTCGGACGTCTCCCCGGTCTCGCGCGACAGCGTATCGACCTCCTGGCGGCCGCGCCTCAGCAGGTCGTTGCCGCGCATATAGGCCATCCCGTAGAGATAGAGCTTCTTGCCGAAATAGACGCGATTGCCGTCGCCGGCCATTTCCAGGAGACCGGCTTCGACCAGCTCGCGCACCAGCGTGTAGGTGGTCGAGCGCGGCGCGTTGAGCCCCTTTGCCAGCTCGCCGATGCCGATCGCTCGCTGGTTGGCGTGCAGGAACTCCAGGATGTTCAGGACCCTGTTGAGACCTTTCTCGCGCGAGCCAGCTGGCCGCTCTTCGCCCGTGCCTTCGCTCGGCCACCCGGTCAGCATTTCACTCTCTTGCATTGTCGATTCCTGGTGCTAGTATCTGTCTTGTACAGGATACACACGTCTCTTGTAAGAGACAATCGCTGATTGCGGCGTGTATTTCTGCTGCATTGGGGAACACACCATCAAAGGAGGTCGCCGTGAACGACACATCCGGCAGACGTGATTTTCTGAAACTTGGAATGGCGGGGCTGGCCACCGCCGGCGCGCTTACCGCCATCAGCGCCGAGAAGGCAGCCGCGCAGGCCGCATCCGATAGCGTGCTGCGCACCGCGCTTGATCGTGGCAAACTGATCGTCGGCACCGGCAGCACCAATGCGCCATGGCATTTCGAGAACGACGCCGGTGAATTGGTCGGCATGGACATCACCATGGGCCGCATCCTCGCCAAGGGCCTCTTCGACGACCCGACCAAGGTCGAGTTCGTCACCCAGGACCCGGCGCAGCGCATCCCCAACGTGACGACCAACAAGGTCGACATCACCATCCAGTTCATGACCATGACCGCGCAGCGCTCGCAGCTGATCCATTTCTCGCGGCCCTACTATGTCGAGGGCGTGGCGCTGCTGACGCTGCCCGGCTCCGAAAACAAGACCTTCGACAAGCTCCTGGCGAATGGCGCCAACACCCGCATCTCGATCCTCCAGAATGTCGATGCCGAAAGCTCGGTGCATTTTGCCTTGCCGCAGGCTCAGGTGCTGCAGATCGACACCCAGGCGAACGTGCTGCAAGCGCTGGAATCCAAGCGAGCCGACGCCGCGGCCGTCGATCTGTCGACGGTGCGCTGGCTCGCCTCGCGCAACCCGGACAAATATTTTGACGCCGGCAAGAGCTGGTATTCGATGCTTTACGGCGCTGCCGTCCGGCAAGGCGACCTGGATTGGCTGACCTTCGTCAACCAGACCTTCACCATTGCCATGTTCGGCCACGAGACGGCGCTCTATGACGCCGCCTTCAAGGAATATTTCGGCCAGGAGCCGCCGCCGCGCCATCCAGGCTTCCCGGTCATCTGACCAAGCCTACGCCAAGCCGGCGGAGGAGCGCGACAGGCGCTCTTCCGCCTCCTCGACACGGGCCGTGCGGGTGACGAATCCTTGAGCAATTTCAGGAAAAGTGTGAAGCGGTTTTCCGTCCGAAATTGCGCCAAAACAAGAGATTGTTTGTCACCGCGAGCCATTGAGACGGATGCATGGGCTACACGCTCAATTTCAACCTGATCTGGCGGCATTTCGACAAGCTTTGGGGTGGCCTGCTGCTCAGCCTCGAACTCGCCGTGATCTCGATCGCCATCGGCATCGTCATCGGCCTGGTGCTGGGGGTCTGGTACGTCTCGGCCGGGCGCGTCGTGCGCACGATCATCGCGGCCTATGTCGAATTCATCCGCAACGTGCCATTGATCCTGCTCGTCTACCTCGTCTTTTACGGTGTGCCGACCGTCATAGACCTCGCTTACAGCGCGCCCACCTCTTTTGTCGTGACGCTGTCGGTCTATAGCGGCGCCTATCTGGTCGAAGTGTTCCGCTCCGGCCTGGAAGCCGTGCCGCGCGGCCAACTCGACGCCGGCAAGGCGATCGGCCTCACCCCATGGCAGCGCCTGATCCATGTGCGCCTGCCGACGATGCTGCGCATCACGCTGCCGGCGCTGTCCAACACCTTCATCTCGCTGTTCAAGGACACCTCGATCGCTTCGGTCATCTCCGTGCCCGAGCTGACCTATGGCGCCCAGTGGATCAACTTCAACACATTCCGCATCGTCGAGGTCTATCTGGTGACGACGGCGATGTATCTGGTGACCGGTTACGCCCTGCTGTTCGCGCTCAGGCTGGTCGAACGCCGTTTCAGGGCGGCGCGCTGAGATGCTGAGTCAGATCCTCTACGCCCTGCCGTTCCTCGCCGAGGGCTTCGCCTTGACCTTGTGGGTCTCGCTGCTGGTCGTGGTCCTGTCTTTGATCGCAGGGGTGCTGCTGGGTGTCGGCCTCGTCTATGGGCCGGCGCCGCTCCGTTGGTCGGTGCGCATTTTCTCGGACACCATCCGTGGCATCCCGATCCTGGTGCTGATGTTCTTCGTCTATTACGGCCTGCCCGCGGTCGGACTGCATCTGCAGTCCTTCTGGGCGGCGGTGCTGGCGCTCACGCTGTTCAAGACGGCGCAGGTCGTCGAATATGTGCGCGGCGCCGTGGCCTCGATACCGAAGGGCCAGTCAGAGGCGGCGATGGCGATCGGCCTGACCTTCCGGCAGCGCCTCACCTCGGTCATCTTCCCGCAGGCCTTCCGCCGCTTCCTGCCGCCCTGGATCAACGGCGTCACCGACGCCGTGAAGGGCAGCGCCCTGGTCTCGCTGCTCGGCATCACCGATCTGATGCAGGCCATCAACCAGGTCATCGGCCGCACCTATGAGGCGATGCCGCTCTACATCCTCGGCGCCCTGATCTATTTCGCCGTCAACTACGCGCTTTCCTACGCCAGCCGCAGGCTGGAACGGCGCTTCGCCTTCATCCGGGACTAACGCCATGGCCACCAGCTCCAACAACAGCCCAGCGCTTCTCGACATCGCCGAGGTCTCGAAATCCTTCGGCCCGGTCGCGGTGCTGCGCTCGGTCAGCCTGCAGGTGGCGAAGGGCGAGGTGGTCACCGTCATCGGCCCTTCCGGCAGCGGCAAGACCACGCTGCTGCGCCAGATCGCCGGCTTCGATTTTCCCGATTCCGGCCGCATCGCCATCGGTGGCGAAAGCGTCGAGCGGGTGCCGGTCGAGAAGCGCCGCATCGGCATGGTGTTCCAGAACTATGCGCTGTTCCCGAATATGAGCGTCGCCGACAATGTCGCGTTCGGCCTCTCGGTGCGCGGCGAGCCGAAGGCGACGATCGCTAAGGAAGTGCAGCGCGCGCTCGATCTCGTGCAGCTCGGCAAGCTCGGCGGGCGCAAGCCGCACCAACTCTCCGGCGGCCAGCGCCAACGCGTGGCGCTGGCGCGGGCCATCGTCACCAAGCCGCGCGTGCTCCTGCTCGACGAGCCGCTCGGCGCGCTCGACAAGGCGCTGCGCGTCGACATGCAGATCGAGCTGAAGCGCATTCAGCGCGAGATCGGCATCACCACCATCTTCGTCACCCACGACCAGGAAGAGGCGCTGACGATGAGCGACCGCATCGGCATATTGCGTGACGGCCGGCTGGTGCAGGAAGGACCGCCGGAAGAGATCTACGACAGGCCGCAAAGCGAGTTCGCCGCGACCTTCCTCGGCGACGCCAACATCTTTCGCGGCAATGCCACCGGCTCCGGGATCAAGCTGCCCGACGGCACGACGATCGCGGCTTCGACAGGCGCCTCGGTGCCGGCCGGCGCCAAGGCGAGCTGCGCGGTCCGGCCGGAACGCATCCGGATTTCGACCGGTGCGGCAAAGCCCGATCCAGTCGGTGCCAACATGCTCACTGGGCAGGTCTCGAAGCGCATCTTCGCCGGCAACAACAGCACCTATTTCGTCGACCGCGATGGCCAGACGCTGAAGGTGATCGTCCAGAACACCGGCGCCGAAAGGTTGGCTGAAGGTCAGCCGGTCGTGCTTAGCTGGTCGCCGGACAGCGCGGTGCTGATCGCGGCCGCTTGATAGCGCTGATGGGAAATGATGGCGCTGGCCTTGGCTGACGCCCGGACCATCGCGTTATATCCAGTCCTCGATGGGAGGAATGGATGGCGAGCACGGGTTTCGAGCCGGACGTAAAGGTCCGGGTCAAGGACTACCGGATCGGCTGCATCGGCGCCGGCATGATCATGGCCGAATGCCATCTCGCCGCCTATGCGCAGGCCGGCTTTCCGGTGGTGGCGATCGCTTCCCGGACCAAGGCGAATGCCGCGAAGGTGGCGGATCGCTGGCATATCCCGACCGTCCACGACACGCCGGAGCAATTGATCGAGGACAGCCAAGTCGAGATCGTCGACCTCGCTTTTCCTCCCGACCAGCAGCCGGCGCTGATCCGCCATGCGCTCAAGCAGCCGCATATCAAGGCGATCCTGGCGCAGAAGCCGCTGGCGCTTTCGGTCGAGGAAGCGGTGAGGCTGCGCGACGAGGCGGCTGCCTCCGGCAAGATCCTCTCTGTCAACCAGAACATGCGCTACGACCAGTCGATGCGCGTTCTGAAGCAGATCATCGACAGCGGCGCGCTTGGCGAGATCGTCTTTGCCGAGATCGACATGCACGCGATCCCGCATTGGCAGACCTTCCTGGCCGGTTACGACCGGCTGACGCTCGCCAATATGAGCGTGCATCATCTCGACGTGCTGCGTTTCCTGTTTGGCGATCCGGACGAGATCACCACGCTGACGCGCAAGGACCCGCGCACGAAATTCGACCATTCCGACGGGATCACGGTGTCGACGTTGCGCTTTCCTTCCGGCGTGCTCGCTGTATCGCTGGAGGATGTCTGGTCCGGTCCGCGCCAGGAAGGCTACGACGACGACCAGCACATCGCCTGGCGCGTCGACGGCACCAAGGGCGTTGCCAAGGGCACGATCGGCTGGCCGAAGGTCGTCGCCTCGACGCTGACCTATGCCTCGACCGAGACGACGGGCGGGAAATGGGTCAGCCCAAGCTGGGAGACGATGTGGTTCCCGCACGCCTTCATTGGCGTCATGGAGCAACTGAAATATGCCTTGAAGACCGGCACGTCGCCGGCGCTGTCGGTTGCCGACAACGTCAGAACCATGGCGCTGGTCGAGGCCGGCTACCGGTCCATGGCCGAGGGCCGTACCGTCAAGCTGTCCGAAATCCGCGTCGACTGAGGCAGTCGAAAGACGCGGCAACTGAATCGCTTACCCGGAGGACTTCACCTCATGATGCAGGCAGGTATCTTCACAGGCTATTTTCCCTACGAGTTGGAGGAATCGGCAAGGCGCATCCGGGCGCTCGGTTTCAACACCGTGCAGCTCGACCTGCATTTCAAGGATATCGACCTGTCGGCCGGGCAGATCACCAAGGACAAGGCGAGGACGGTGCGCGACACGTTTCGCGACCATAACCTGCCGGTCTGCTGCGTGTCCGGCTACACCAACATCATCCATCCGGAGAAGGGAGAACGGGAAAGGCGGCTTGCCTATCTCAAGGAGATCATCCGCAACGCGCGCGACTTCGGTTCTCCCTATGTGATTTCCGAGACCGGCACCTACAACACCGAGTCCGACTGGGTGCATCACCCCAGGAACAAGACCGAAGAAGGCTTCGAGGAATGCCGCAAGGTGATCTCCGACCTCGCCCGGACGGCTTACGACCACGGCGCGGTGTTCCTGCTCGAGACCTATGTCAACAATGTCGTCGGCTCGGTCGAGGAGACGGTGAAAATGTTCGCGCAGGTCGATCATCCCGGACTTGGCCTGCTGATGGATCCGACCAACTATTTCGAGGCGCACAACATCGACCGCATGGACCAGGTGCTGAACCAGGTGTTCAACACGCTGACCGACAAGATCAAAATCGCGCATGCCAAGGACGTGAAGCGTTCGGGCGGCGACAAGAGCGAAAAGCATGCCGATATTGGCGACGCGGACGCGCATGAGGGACTGACCTTCCGCGGCGTCGGCGAGATCGAGCTACCGGCGCCGGGGCTGGGCGCGCTGAACTACGATCTCTATCTCAAGCGGCTCAGCGAGAAGCATCCGAACATCCCGGTGATCATCGAGCATCTGACCGAGGATGACGTGCCGCGCGCCAAGACATTCCTCGACGGCAAATTCCGTGCGAACGGGCTTTGATTGCGGGGAGGGACGATGACGACGGCCTCCAGCACCAAGCGCGACTACAGCCTTGTCGGCGAAAGCACGCGCCGGGCGATCGAGACCGGGCTCGCCTCGGCCGAGTGGTACCACACGGATGTACCGCGCAAGACCATGAAGGAATTGATGCAGCGCTCGGACGGGCCGGCGATCCGCGATACCATCATCTGGATCGCCGCGATCCTGGGCTCGGCAGTCGGCATCGTCTGGTTCTGGGGCACGTGGTGGGTCGTGCCGTTCCTGTTCGTCTATGGCGTGCTCTACGGCTCGTCGAGCGACTCGCGCTGGCACGAATGCGGCCACGGCACCGCCTTCCGCACGCGCTGGATGAACGATGTCGTCTACCACATCGCTTCCTTCATGCTGATGCGCAATCCGGTGCAGTGGCGCTGGAGCCATGCGCGCCATCACACCGACACCATCATCGTCGGCCGCGATGCCGAGATCGCGGTGATGCGGCCGCCGGACCTCATCAAGGCGGCTTTGGCCTTCACCGGCATCCTCGACTTCCGCTATTCGCTGCCGACGCTGGTGCGCCAAGCCTTCGGCATATTGTCGGGGGACGAGAAGAGCTACATCCCGCAGATGGAGCAGCACAAAGCGGTGATCGCGGCGCGCTGGCACATGGTGGTTTACGCAGCGACGATCGCTGTCGCGATCGCGCTTGGATCATGGATACCGCTGGTGCTGATCGGTCTGCCGCGCCTCTACGGCACCTGGCACATGGTGCTGACGGGGCTGTTGCAGCATATTGGGCTCGCCGACAACGTCACCGACCATCGGCTCAACACGCGCACGGTTTACATGAACCCAGTCAGCCGGTTCATCTACTGGAACATGAACTATCATGTCGAGCACCACATGTTCCCGATGGTGCCCTACCACGCGCTGCCGAAGCTGCATGAGCTGATCAAGCATGATCTGCCGGTGGCGAACCCATCGATGTGGCACGCCTATCGCGAGGTCTGGCCGGTGCTGCTCCGGCAGCTGAAATATGAGGATTTTTACCTCAAGCGCGAATTGCCGCCGACGGCGAAGCCCTACCGCGGCAAGTTCCATGATCTCGACATAACGGCCGCGGCCGCCGAATAGGCGCTACGGCAATTCGGAGATATACGATGGCGGAG
>NZ_RZSA01000680.1:0-3768 GCF_003998075.1 Mesorhizobium sp. M2A.F.Ca.ET.037.01.1.1
GTCGGCGGCCAAGGCCACATCGCGGGTGTTGTCGGTGGAAGCGTCGTCGACCACGACGACTTCGGCGACTTCCGTCTCGCGCAGCGCCGAGGCGATGGCGACGGGAATCGTCCGCGCCGCGTTGCGCGCGGCGATGATGACGCAAACCGCCGGGCTCGTCACTGGCGTCGTCAGGGGCATGGGTTCACCTTTCGCTTGCATGGGTGGCTGTCCCGCCCGTGATCTTGATCGTGCCGCCCGGCGCCCGCGCGACGGCGGCCGGCCGCTCGAAGATGCGCCGGCTGAGGTCGGCGGAGGCGGCCCAGCCGGCCTCCGCCAGATAACGGACGGGCTCGTGGCCGCACAGTTCCCACAGCACATGGCGGCGCTGCGGCCAGCGCAGCGAGGCAAGCCAGGGCGCGATCACCATGTGGAAGAGGTCGGCATTGCCGATGCGCGCCAGGATGCGAGCGGCGCGATCCGACAGCAGCGTGCAGCTGGCGCCAAGCAGCACGTCGGCGGCGCGCAGCCCGAGAAGCAGCGTGTCCGCAAGGCCCTGCTCGGCGGCGTGATCGAGCACCATCTGCTGCTCGGCCTCACTCAGCCGGCTGGCGCTGGCCCGGACATCGCAGACATAGCCGGCGCAAGGCTCGCGGTTGAAAAAGGCCTTGGCGACGCTGATCGACGACAAAAGCAAGGTGTCGGCCGCCGAGATGATCGGCATGGCCGCGCCGGCCACTTCGACCTCGCGCTTGCGGCGCAGGAAGCCGTCTATGTCGCGCGGGCTCGGCGAACCCGGCTGCTGCAGCCGATGATGGAGGTCGACCGTCGACGCTCTCGCGCCGTCCTCGCGGACCATGTGCTGCTCGCCGAGGAAGCGCACCCACCAGACCGAGCGCGACTTGCCGGCAACCTCATAGCCGATGGTCCGCAACGCCGCGCGCGCCTCGGCGAAGCTCGCCGGCGAAACCAGTATGTCGACATCGCCGGAAGGCTTCATGAAGTGATCGCCATAGAGCCTGTGTTGCTGGAGCGGTCCCTTGAGGAAGACGAAATCGATCCGCCTGTCGCGAAGCACGCGATCGATGGCCACCGAATCGCCGATGCAGGCGGCGTTCATCGACATGGTGCGCCGCCGATAGCCGTCGAGCCAGCCGGGCAAACCGGGAGGCGCCGCGCCGGCAGGAGCACGCGCGAGCGCCTTGAGCATGAACACGCCGACCTTGTTCAGCCTTGCGATGTCGGCGACATGAGCCGCCGAGATTGCCGGCGCAGGCATATCCGCCTGAGCGTCGGCGGCGTCGACGCCGGGGGCGAAAAACAGCCTCAGGCAGGCCTGCACAAAGGCGACTTCGTCGGCACAGCCAGCGGCGCGCAGCCTTTCATACGAGCCATCCTGCATCGCCATGCCCGATGTCGCTCTCCGCAAAAAAGCCGCCCGCGCGATCTATACCGCACTTGCGAAGAAAACCACCGGAAAAATTAGCACCACCGTCCAAGAGGCGGCTAAAGCAGGTTCAACTCCACAACCCAAGCGTTTAAAATCGCACACACTTAATCACTTTTGAAGACAAGCCTCCGGGACGATGCTGCGTGCCGAAAAGCGATGGCTTTTTGCAGCAATCCCTTCACGTCCGCGGGACGGATTTATCGCTCAAAAAATTGCTATAAATAAATCAATTACTTATATGATCGGCGAGAACGCGCGGTTGAATTCCCGGGCAGTCAAGGACTACGATGACAATGTTCGCGGCTTCATCACCAAGGAAGGCAGGCGCAACCGAGAATTGATTAATGCTTGGTAAATCACGCTTGACTCATGAATGTTGCCATGCAGCAATCGCATCGCAGCATAGCTATATGCTGGCGGCATTCTGCGGCCGCTTCCAGTCCTTAATTGGAGAGTAAAATGGAACAGAATGTTGAGAAGCATGAGTACGAGCCCCCCAGCTTGACGGTTCATGGTTCGATTGAAACCATCACGCAGGGTGGCGCTGGGTCGACGGCGCTCGACGTGAGCTTTCCCGCACACACGCCGGTCGGCGAGCTGACTTTCTCGTAAGCTTGCAGGCTACCCGGGAGTCTAAGTTGGGGCTCCGGATACTACCAACAGGCGAGCCGGGGGGGCCTTGTCCCCCGGCTTCCTCCCCAGGATCGCAGGCAACCGATCCCGGCCAAGGTCCAAGGGCGCGGCGGGCCAGCAACGAGGTTTTAGCATGCACTGGAACCCTTCGGACCATGACCGCGTGGTCGCGACCGGCGAGGCGGTGGCTTGTGAATTCGGCGCCGGATTGGCGCTGCTCCACCTCAAATCCAATGTCTATTACAGCCTGAACAGCGTCGGCGCTTTCATTTGGGAGCAGATCCAGGAGCCGCGATCGGTCCTCGATATCCGCGGCGCCGTGCTTGCGCGCTACAATGTCGATGCCGATCGCTGCAAGGCCGATGTCGAAGGCTTGCTGAAGGGGCTGACCGAAGCAGGGCTTGCGAGGCTCCACAGTGAGGAACTGGTCTAAAGCATGCCTCCCGAAAGCGGGGACCGGTTTCGGGATAAAGACATGCGTCAAATCAAAGACCTAAAGCGCATGGAGCGAATCCGAAGGATCGCGACGCGCTTTAGGATCCGGTCGCTGAGCGGCCGGGAGATGCTGTTTCTGGCGCGCTGCCTGGCGGTGGTGAGCGGCGTGCGGCTCGCGCTGACGCTTTCCTCCTACAACCACGTCCGCGGCCTGGTCACGCGGCTTGATGCGAGGCGCGACGCCGGCATCGCCGACCTGCGGCGCGTCGCCTGGGGCGTTGCCGCCGCCGCGCGGCTGGTGCCGGGCGCCAGTTGCCTCACCCAGGCGCTGGCCGGGCAATATCTGCTTGCTTGCCAGGGCAACGCCTCGAAGATCAGCATCGGCATCGAAAGGGGGACAGGCAGCGAACTCAGGGCGCATGCCTGGTTGATGAGCGGCAATCACATCGTGCTTGGCGGCTCGATCAACGGATTTACCCACCTTGTCGACCATGGGTCGTGACCGATGAGCGGCGTGGCCGGCATCCTGCATATCGGCAACGGCAGGCCCGCCGCGGCCAGCGACATCCAGCAGATGCTTTCGCGCATGCGCCATCGTGCCCGCGACGGCAGCTCATGGCGGACGGAGGGCAGCGTGGCGCTCGGCCACGCCTGGCTCGACACGACCAGCGAGGACGGGCCCGGTCCCCTGGCGATGGCCGGCGGCAAACTCGCCATCACCGCCGATTGCCGGCTGGACAATCGCGACGAGCTTTTGGCGCGGCTGGGCCTGCGCGACCGGTCGATTGCCGACGCGATGCTCATCATGCGCGCTTACCTGAAATGGGGCGAGGCCTGTCCGACCTACCTGCAAGGCGACTTCGCCTTCGCGATATGGGACCGCGATCGTCAGGCCCTGTTTTGCGCGCGCGACCATTTCGGCGTCAAACCCTTCTACTATCATTCGACCGCAAGGCGCTTTGCTTTCGCCTCGGAGATCGGGCCGATCCTGGCGCTGGACGGCGTCGGCAGGCGCCTCAGCGAGCACCAGATTTCCGGTTTTCTCGCCGGCCTGCCGGACGATCCGCAGGCCACGCCCTACGCCGAAATCTTCCGCTTGCCGGCGCGACACAGCATGATGGTGGCGGGCCACGGGATTGCGCTGCGGCGCTACTGGCAGATCGAGCCGTCACAGCGGCCGCCACGCGCTGACGCGGCCGAAGAATTCAGGCATCTCTTCGCGCAGTCGGTGGAGAACCGGATGCGTGGCACGTCGGCTGTCGGCGCCATGC
>NZ_RZSA01000681.1:0-3768 GCF_003998075.1 Mesorhizobium sp. M2A.F.Ca.ET.037.01.1.1
GACATAAAGCGGCATCAGCAGATGGAAATCGTCATAGGAATGGCTGGCGAAGGTGAGCGGCGCCAGGCACGGAATTTCGGTCTCGATGCCGAGTTCCTCATGCAGCTCGCGGACCAGGCACTCCTCAGGCGTCTCGCCGGGCTCGACCTTGCCGCCAGGAAACTCCCACAGGCCGGCAAGCTGCTTGCCCTCCGGGCGCTGCGCCAGAAGCACGCGCCGGTCGGCATCGACCAGCGCGCAGGCGGCGACCAGCAGCAGGCGCTTTCCGGCTGGCTTCACCTCGCTCATGCGCCCGGCGGCCGTCGATAGTGGTAGCGGTAGACTTCCTCGAAGCCGAGCGACCGATAGAGCGAGAGCGCCGGTAGATTGCCGGCCTCGACCTGCAGCCAGGCCTCGCGCGCGCCGCGCAGCCGCGCCCATTTCAGCGCCGACAGGATGAGATTGCGGCCATGGCCCTGTTTGCGCGCCGATTTTTCGGTGGCGACCTCGAACAGGCCGGCAAGGTCGCCATCATGGACGCAGATCAGCGTCGCCAGCGGCTCATTGCCGTCCTCCAGCGCGAACAGCCCGGCTTCGGGCTGAATGGCGCCGATGACCTCCGACAGGCCGGGCCGCAGCGAGGCGTCCGAGCCGCTGGTCCTCAGCGACGCGCCGATGAAACGGCTGATGTCCTTGAGCGGTATCTGGTCCATGGCCGCGCCGAGCTCGAGGTCCTTGAGCGGCAGCCGCATGACCATGGATTCGTCGAACCTGTTCCAGCCGGCCTTGTCGAGATGCGTGGACAGCACCTGTCCCGACAGCGGCGACATGCGAAAGGTCAGCGGCCTGCCATAGGCATCGAAGCGGCGCGCGGCGCGGCCGATGCGCTCCTCGATGGCGTACGTGTCGCCCGGATCGAGCGGATTGACCGAGTTCAGGCGCTTGGCCGGATGCCCGGCGGTCAGCCGCACCACCCAAGTCCCGTCATAATGGACGGCCGCCGCCGGCCAGGCGCGAAAGCCCGCCGCCTCGTAGCGGCGCACGACCGCCAGCACGCTTGCCGGATGCCTGGACACCGGCGCCATCAGCTCCGGTAGTCGCCGTTGATGGCGACATATTCCTTGGTGAGGTCGCAGGTCCACACCGTCGCCTTGCCGCGGCCGATGCCGATATCGGCGCGGATGCGGATGTCGTCGCGTTTCATATAGGCAGACGTCGCTTCCTCCGAATAGGCCGGATCGCGCTCGCCCTCATGCGCCAGGCGATTGTCGCCGAACCAGATCGACAGCCGGTCGCGGTCGGCCGGCTCGCCGGCCTTGCCGACGGCCATGACGACGCGGCCCCAATTGGCGTCCTCGCCGGCGACGGCCGTCTTGACCAGCGGCGAATTGGCGATCGAAAGCGCGATGCGCTTGGCCGAACGCGCCGATTTGGCGCCGGTCACCGTGACCTCGACCTGCTTGTGTGCGCCCTCGCCGTCGCGCACCACTTGCAGCGCCAGCGACTTCAGCACCTTGCCGAGCGCCTGACGGAACGCGCCGAGCCGCGCGTCCTTGGCATCGCTGATCGCCGGCGCGCCGCGGGCAGCCGCCTTGCCGGTGGCGAAGATGAGCAGCGTGTCGCTGGTCGAGGTGTCGCTGTCGACGGTTACCGCGTTGAAGGTCTTGGCCGTGCCGCGCGACAACAGGTCCTGCAGCACGGGCGCCGCGATCGGCGCGTCGGTGGCGATGAAGGAAAGCATCGTCGCCATGTCGGGCGCGATCATGCCGGCGCCCTTGGCGATGCCGTTGATGGTGACGTCGACATCGCCGAGCTTGACAGTCGCCGTCGCCACCTTCGGATAGGTGTCGGTGGTCATGATGGCCTTTGCCGCCTCGGTCCACAGATCGGGCTTTCCGTCCTTGACCAGGCCGGCGAGCAGATGGCTGAATTTGGTGGTGTCGAGCGGCTCGCCGATGACCCCGGTCGAGGCCAGGAACACCTCGCTCTCGGAACATCCGGCGGCCTTCGCCGCCGCCTCGCCGGTCAGCGCGGTCGAGATCTTGCCCTTCTTGCCGGTGAAGGCGTTGGCATTGCCGGAATTGACCACCAGCACGCGCGCCTTGCCGGCAGGCAGGTTCTGGCGGCAGAAGTCGACCGGCGCCGACGGGCATTTCGACCTGGTGAACACGCCGGCGACAGCCGTGCCCGGATCGAAGACCATGGCGAGGAGGTCGGTTCTATTCCGGTATTTGATGCCCGCTTCGGCCGTCGCGATGCGCACACCCTCGATGACCGGCATCTTGGGATATTTCTTCGGTGCGAGCGGCGAGATCGTAGCGGACATCGGAACCCCGGAACGGCAATGAAGCGAAAGGAAGGCCGGTTTGCCCGATAGCGGGTCCCGGCGCAAGGGCGTTCTGGCCGCGCCTGATCGCCCTGGCCGAAGGGCTCGCAGTCTGAAACGGGTCGTTTTGTTTCGCCCGCGAAGCCAATATGATCGACGACAGATTCACCGGCTAAGGAAGACATCGATGGGCGAAGCCGCCGCTCGCGGGCGCAAGTCGATCGGCGCGAAACGCAATCCAGAGAGCGCCGATGCCATCATCGAGGCGGCCGAAGCCGTGCTGCGCGAGGCGGGCTACGCCGGCTTTTCGATCGAGGCCGTCGCCCGGCGGGCGCGGGCGGGAAAGCCGACCATCTATCGCTGGTGGCCAAGCAAGGCGGCGCTGCTGATCGAGATCTACCAGAGGCAGAAGCATGTCGAGACACCCGACACCGGAAACGTCGAGGACGACCTGGCCGGCTTTCTCGAAAATCTCTTCGCCCATTGGCGCGACACCCCGTCGGGCAACATCTACAGCTCGCTGATCGCGGAGGCGCAGTCGGACGAGGCAGCCGCGGCCGTGCTTGCCGAGTATTCGAAGGAACGCCGCAGCCATACCGGCCGGATCATCGAGCGCGCCAAGGCGCGGGGCGAGGTGGCGGCCGATGTCGATGCCGGGATCGTCGCCGATCTGATTGCGTCCTACGCCTGGCGGCATCTGCTGACCGGACGGCTCGACGAGGACGTGGCGGCGATCCGCGCGGCCGTTGGCTACATCACGCGGGGGATACTGACCGCCTGAGCCAAAAGCAAAGGGCGCCGCATGGCGCCCTTTTCAGGATAATCAGGCCGACAGCGGATTACTTGCCCGCTTCCAGCGTGTCGACGTCCTTCTTGAGCTTCTCGTCCGAGATCTCGACCTTGGCGGCGGCGCGCAGGTCCTTCACCATGGCGAAATACTTGTCGCGGATTACCGCCTGCTTGGCCTGGTCCTTGACGTCGTCGAAGGCCGGCGGCTGCTTGGCGCGCTTGTCCTCGAGCTTGATGACGTGCCAGCCGAACTGCGTCTGCACCGGCTCCTTGGTGTACTTGCCGACGTCGAGCGCGAAGGCCGCCTTGTCGAATTCCGGCACCATCTGGCCCGGTCCGAACCAGCCGAGATCGCCGCCACTGGTTTTGCCCGAGGGGTCGTTGGTGTGTTCGTTGGCGAGCTTCTGGAAGTCGGCGCCGCCGTCGAGCTGCTTGATGATCGCCTCGGCCTCTTCCTTCGTCTTCACGAGGATGTGACGCGCATGCACTTCGTTGACTGGCGGCGTGTTGGCGATCTCCTGGTCGTAGCGGGCGCGGACTTCGGCGTCCGTGACCTTGTCGACCACTTCCTTCTCGACGACCTCGCCATGCAGCGCGCGCGCCTGCAGGAAAGCCATGCGGCGCTGGAAGTCGGCGTCCTTGTCAAGGCCGCTGTCGACCGCCTTCTTGGCCAT
>NZ_RZSA01000682.1:0-3761 GCF_003998075.1 Mesorhizobium sp. M2A.F.Ca.ET.037.01.1.1
AGAGACCAGGCAGGTGAAGACAAAGAGAAACGCCGAAAGGATCAGCGACCCGAATGTCAGCCCGACGCCTGCCAACCCAAGGGCCGAGAAGAAATAGAGCGGGTTGCGCGTATACGCATAGGGGCCGGTCGTGACGAGCTCACGGTTCTTGCGTCCGCCGACATACAGGGACGCCCAGCAGCGACCACCGATGCAGACGAGGATCAGCACGGTACCTGCAAATTCCAGCATTTCGCGAAAGGTACTGCCTTGCGGCCAGCCACTTTCCGCAAGCAGGGCCGGCGCCAGGACGACGGGAGCAGCCAGCCAAAGGAAACGAATCCTTCTGCCCTGTTGAAAAACCGCCGCGGCAAGCGGCATCGGTGACTTCTTCTGCATTTGCGTCATCGCCTCAATCATTGCGCACCGCGGCTCCCTTGTCGGTCCAGGCCGGCGGCAGCCCCATCCGATCGCCGACGAAGCCGACCAGTCCGGGCGGTCTGCCGAATGCCTTGCAGGCAGGGTATTTCGGCTCCCTGCCGACCATGGCGCGCATCTCCGCCCTGGTTGGCAGCGACGGCAGCGTGCCGAAGGGCGTCTTGGCGGTGACCAGGAGCTTGCTGAAATCGTGGCCGAACTTCGCCGCCAGATCGTAGGCGTCGCCCTCGCGGGCGACCCGGCCCGAATCCAGCAGGGCGTTCGCGCCGCGTCCCCAGATCATGGCCGCCGCCTGCTTGCCGTTGACGTCAACCGCTTCAGCTTCAAGCGACAGGTTGCCCAATCCGATCGGCAGGCGCGGAACCGGAATGTGCATTTCGGGCAGCGCGACGGAAACCGCGGTGGACGCGACTTTCGAAACACCGACCGCCAGCGCATTCGTCGGCGTCGCATGCGTTACCATGACGTGGACCGTCAGGTCGGCCGGCTCGGTCAGGGCGACCACTTGAAAGCGCTGGCTGAGGCCTGAGCAGAGGGTCCTGTCGACGGCATTCGTGATCAGGCCGCGCTGCGCCGGCGTCAATGTCGATTTTCCGGCGGCGGGCGGTGAAAAGCCCGTCGGAATGATCCGAACGGTTCTTGCCGCGAGCACGTCGTCCTTGCTCACCCGCATCAGCGAGCGGGCCAACCAACCGTCCGACGGCTTCAGCTCGTCATAGGATTGCAGCGAGCCTACCTGATCCAGCGGCGCGGACGCGCAGCCGACCGCGAGCATGCTCAAGACCAGCACAAACGGCCAGATTATGCGGTGGTCGGCGCGGCATGCCTGCCGATCGGCCAGGCCGCGACCGATGTGAGCCTCGCGACGGGAACGCAAGCAAGCTGCCATGGATGCCTCTGCATGGATGGGCCCGGCGGGGCGTGTTGGGGAGCGTCAATAATTGCACTCAGTGCAATAAATTGATGGCGCCATTATGGCGAGGTGTGAAGACGGGACTTGAACATGCGCCAAATTTCCTGTCGCATCCGGGGAGCGGTCATGGCAGGAGCGCTCCATGAACGATGCGCCAAAACCAGAAGGCCTGCGCGAGCGGAAGCGACGGGAAACATCCCGCCGCATCGCCGACGCCGGCCTGAAGGCTTTCCTGGCCAATGGCTATGACGCGACCACGCTTGACGAGATAGCTGCCGCCGCCGGCATCTCGCGCCGGACGTTCTTCCACTATTTCAAAAGCAAGGACGAGGTGCTGTTTGCATCCCTGGGCAACCACGCGAGCGTGGTCAAAGCATCGATCCTTGCGGAGCCACCCACGGGAACGGCGATCGACATCGCCCGCGATGCATTGCTCAATATCATCGGCAGCTTCCAGGGGTCGCAAATGATGGCGACGGCCAAGATCATGCGGGAGAGCAAGACGCTGCGCTCGCGCAGGCACACGGGCTACCTGCAGCTTGAGCAAGCCATTTTCGAAGGGTTGTGCGAGTTGCGGCCGGACCAGGCCCGCGACAGTCTGCGACTGGTCGCCTTGGTGACGGTCGTCGCGTTGCGCCTAGCGGTGGAGACATGGCAGCAGCAACACGCCAGGCATCCGCTGGAAGGATATGTCCGGGATGCCTTTGAAAGGCTGAAAACCGAGATTCGATAAGTCCAGCCGCTCGAGGGACCGCAAAAGAACACAAGCGGTGTTGACTCATTGTACCGATCGGCGATTGCGGATGCGGCTTGAGCAAGCGGCCAGGATGTGGCGTTCCTACAGAGGTTCGAAGCGGAAGCCTGTTTCGTCTCGCGAAATCCTGCCGACGCCCGGTGAATCGAGATGCGCTCCGGCAACGCACCAGGCATTGTCGGCGGCAAGCGCCAAAATGCGCAACCGGGTTGCCCGCGCCTGGTCATGGTCGGCGTCGAACTCCCATGCGACCTCCGGGCGCTCGAACTGAAGCGACGGCACATGCACGAGGTCGCCCCAGACCAGCAATGTTTCACCGCCGCGCGTGACACGAAAGCCGGTGTGACCGATTTCATGGCCGGGAGCGGCGACGGCCTCGATATTCGCGCTCAGCTGCTGTCCAGGGTCCAAAGGTTCCGCTCGCTCATGGAAGCGGCTCAACCTCGCTACCGACCGGAACATGTCGAGCTCTGCTCGAGGGACAAGTAGGCGGGAGAACCGCGGGAAACCGTCGCGACCATCGGCAAGGACAAGCCCGTGGATATGGTCGAGATGCGTGTGGGTGAACGCAACCGTTCGTATCCGGTCGACGGCGATCCTCGCCTCGCTCAGCGCCTGCGGAAGAAAGCCCATCGTGGGGTGCCAGGCGTTCGAGGAGCCCGTGTCGATCAGCGTAATTTCGCGGCCGTCGTCGACGGCAAAGGCATTGACCGACAATCTGAGCGCGCCGTCGAAGAGCGGCACCTGCGGGGGGAGATCGTTGCCGAAGGGCTCGCCTCCCGGCTTATGCAGCCGCCGGACCGGCATGTCGACATAACCGTCGCGCAACGAGGTGACGGTCAAGTCGCCGATTTTATAGGCCGTGTGATGCGGTCCGGCTGAAATTCGTTCCAATGCCTGCTCCCGGCTCATTTGCAAATCCGGATCGAAGTTGTGGCTAGATCATCTCCAAGCCGCGCTTGCGCGTTGGCGGCGGGAAGGCGCGGTCGAGTTCAGCGAAATCCTTGGGCGTCAGCTTGATGTCGAGCGCGGCGGCGTTCTGGCGGACATGCTCCTGGCGGCCGGCCTTGGGGATGGCGATGACGCCCGGCCGCGCCATCACCCAGGCGAGCGCGATCTGCGCCGCGGTGGCGTTGTGGCGCGAAGCTACGGCTTCGAGCCGAGCATTCCGGGCGAGCGCACCCTGCTCCACCGGCGAATAGGCCATCAGCGGGATGCCTCGCTCCGCACACCATGGCGCCAGATCGAATTCGGGGCCGCGCCGCGACAGGTTATAGAGCACCTGATTGGTCTGGACATTGCCGCCGGACGGCAGACCGACAAGGTCTTCCATCTCCTCGGTGTCGAAATTGCTGACGCCCCAGTGGCGGATCTTGCCTTCCCTCTTCAAGGTTTCGAAGGCCTCGACGGTTTCGGATAGCGGCACGCTGCCTGGCCAATGCAGCAGATAGAGATCGATCCGGTCGGTGGAAAGCCGCTTCAGGCTGTTCTCGCAGGCTCGCTTCACGCCGGCGCGCGACGCATTGGTCGGCAGCACCTTGGAAACCAGAAAAGTCTCGTCGCGGCGCCCGGCGATCGCCTCCGCCACCACCTCCTCGGCGCCACCGCTGGCATACATTTCAGCGGTATCGATCAGTGGGATACCGAGGTCCAGCCCGAGCTTCAGCGCCGTCACCT
>NZ_RZSA01000683.1:0-3751 GCF_003998075.1 Mesorhizobium sp. M2A.F.Ca.ET.037.01.1.1
CTTTTTGGTCCACGCGACGGAGCGACCGATGTAAGCGTCCGAATAGTCGGGGTAGAGCCCGATGACCTTGTTGTAGTCCTTGATCGCCGCGTCGTACTTGCCTTTGTCGACAAGCGCGATGGCCCGTCCGACATAGGGCGAGGCATCTTGCGGATCGATCGCCATCGCCTTGTTGAATTCGGCGATCGCACGATCATATTTGCCCTTGTGGTAGAACGCATAGCCGCGATCGACGAAAGCCGCGAGTTCCTTCGAGGATGGCATGATCGAATTACCGCCCATGCCGCCTTTCTGCTGCGCGGCCGTGGCCGCCTTGCGCGCGGCGGCGTAGTTTGGATTGTGCGGGTCTAGCTTGGCCGCCTGGTCGAAGTCGGCAATGGCATCGGCGTAGTTTTTGGCGTCGACCCGCGCCATGCCGCGGCCATAATAGCTGGCGGCGTCTTTCGGATCGATCTCGATCGCCGATGAAAAGGCCTCGATCGCTCGTTTCGGGTCTCCGGTGCCGTACCAGGCCGCTCCAGTACAGAAGAAGGCGCGGCTTGCTTTCGGGTCGAGCCTGATAGCTTTGATGCAATCGTCAAGCGCGCCGTCCGCGTCGCCCGCCGCGCCCTTGGCCAGACCACGGCGCGTGAGGAGCGCGGCGCCGTCGGGAATAATGGCGATGGCCTTGTCGAAATCGGCGATGGCGCGGGCAAAATCCTTCTTGCCATCAAAAGCCTTGCCTCGACCGAAATAGGCGAGCGGGCTCTCGGGGTCGATCGCGATGGCCTCTTCATAGGCCTCGATCGCTTCGTCATAGTTTTCTTCGTGCAAGAGGCTGTCGCCCTTGGCCACCGCGACCAGGACGCGGGGATCGCTGGTGTCGATAAGCTTCGCCAACTTCGGATCGGCAGGCGAAAGATCGTCACTCGCACCTGGCTCGGCCGAAGCCGCGGTGTCAGCCGGAGCGACGACGGCGTCCGCCGCCTTCGACTGCTCCAAGTCCTGCGCCTGTTCAGCTTTGTCCTCATCGCCGGCAGCCTGCTCGTCGCAGCTTCCCGATCGCGCGGGATCCAGCTCCACGGCGCGCCGGCAATCGGCCGCCGCGCCGGCCTGGTCGCCTTTGAGCGTCCTGGCGCGGCTGCGGCCGAGATAGGCGTCGGCATTCTTGGGATCGAGGCCGATTGCCCTGTCGAAATCGAGCAGCGCGCCTTCGACACCGTATTTCGCCAGGCGCGCGCCGGCGCGTTCGACCAGTATCCTGGCGGCGGCCTGATCCTGGGCAGCCTGGTCCTGTGTCGTCGCGGCCGGAGCGGTTTGCTGGCCGGCCTTGAGCGCGGCGCACGCACCGGCGCGTTGCGGGTCGAGTTCGACAGCGCGCCGGCAGTCGCTCGCGGCAAGGGTGTCATCCCCGTTTGCGGCCGCTGCCGCCGCCCTGTCGTAAACAGCGTCGGCGTTGTCGGGGTCCTCTGCGATGGCCATGCTGAAGGAATTGATCGCCCCTGCAAGGTCGCCCTGTTGCTGCAGCTCCAGCCCTCGTCTGATCTCCCCGGCAGCAAGTTTTGAACGAACTTGCCTGCCGGTGGCCTCCAACTGCTTGGTCAAAGAGGAAAGATCCGACTTGGACGCCGTTTCCGCCACAGGCACCTCGGCGTCGGCTGGCCCCGCATCGCAACTGCCAATCTTCTTCGGATCGAGCGCGATGGCCTTGCGGCAGTCGGCCGCCGCGCCGGCGCTGTCTCCTTTGCGTGATCGCATCAGCGACCGGCCGAGCCACGCCCTGGCATCGGTTGCATCGAGCGCGATCACCTTGTCGAAATCGGCAAGGGCGCGATCGTCGTTGTCCTTGCTCGCCCAGGCGACCGCTCGCGCGTAGTAGCCATCGACGTTCCCGGCGTCGAGCTCGATCGCCTTGTTGGCATCGGCGATGGCGCGCGCCCAGTCGCTCTTGCCGATCCAGGCGGCGCTGCGGTTGGCATAGGCATCGGCGCTCCTGGGATCCACGGCCAGCGCGGCGTCGTAATCGGCAATGGCGCGGTCGAACTCGTCCTTGGCGGCGTAGGCGAGGCCGCGATTGACCAGCGCAATGAAATCGGCCGGATCGATGCGGATCGCCTTGTCATATTCCGCAATCGCCTTGTCGCGTTCGCCCGTCTTGCTCCAGGCGGTGCCGAGGCCCGTATGGGCGTCACCGTTTTGCGGATCGGCCTCGATCGCCTGCTGGAAATCGAGCATGGCCGCGTCGATCTTGCCCTTGCGAAGGAAGGCCGAGCCGCGGCTGGAAAAGGCGTCGCTGGCGGACGGTTCGAGGCTGATGACGATGTTGAAGTCCGCGATCGCGCGGTCGTAATCGCCCCTGTTGGACCAGTCGGTGCCGCGGTTGAACAGCGCCGAGGTCGCCTTTGGATCGAGCGCGATCGCCTGGTTGTAATCGGCAATCGCGCCGTCCCAATCCTCCTTGTCGTCCCGGGCGGAGCCCCGATAGAAATAGGCCTTGATCCGCTGGCGCTCCGCTTGCGTATCGTCTTCGGCAATCGCCGTGCAGGCAGCGATGCGCTGATCGACCGCGGCCTGGTCGACATTCGCTTCCTTTTGGTCACTGCCCTGACCGCCGCTTTCGTCGCCGAAGCAAAGGGCATAGTCCCCGGCAAAGGCGGGCGTGGCAAGCGCGCCAAGCACCGTCACCCCCGCCAACGCCAGCCCATGTGAGAGCACGGCGACGAATATGCGCGAGACCGCGCCGGTACGGCGAGACATGGTTTGATCCTCCCCCCGGAGATGCCGCGACCGCGGCTGGCAATTCCTATATAGTTCTGTTTTTGTTCTAAAATGCAAGCATAAATTGCAGCGGGCCGCCGAAGTCGATCTCGCACCGAGGGATCCACCCTCACATATCGATTATCGACCTTCTCACCCGGCCGATGATGGTGATCGCGCCCTCCAGTTCCGGCGGCGGGATATCCAGGTAGGAAGCCGGCTGGAACGGCGGGTTGTCATTCGGGCGATAGCGTTTGTAGGTGGCCCGTCCCGTCTCGTCCGAGATCACATAGCAGCCATTGGTCACCAGCCGCTTGTCGCGCAAATTGACGAAGATGATCGAATCCGGCGGCGAGATCTTGTTCATCGACGGACCGTCGACGCGCAGCGCGATCCATTCGCCTTCCTCGAGGTCGGCGGTGGGGATGGTCGGATAGTCGGAGAGGTTGACGACGCTGTCCTGGCTGCCGAGCTCACCGGCGCTGATCCACGACACGATCGGCACGTCTATGGTGACGGGCGAGGGCATGAGATTGACCGGCGCCGCTTCGGCGCTGTCGCCCCCCAAACTGCCATTGAACAGCAGCCAGCCGGGGTCGACGCCGAACAGCCGGCCGTACTTCTCGGCGGCTTTCCGCGACAGCGGCCGGTTGCCGTTCTCATGGCTGATGAGGGTGTTTTTGTTGATGTCGCGCAGCGCCCGCGCGGCATCGCTGGGCGAGGCATAGCCGGCCTGGGCGCGCGCCTGCTGCAATCTGTGCCGGGAATCCATCATCGTACAAAATGCCTGAAATTTATCGTCCAAATTGTACGATTTCGCTTGCGCATCATTCGTACATAACGTACGCTTAGCGCATGAATGAGCATCCCGCAAGCATTTCCGCATTACCAGTGATTCCTGCTTTGGCCGCCGGCATCCAGGGACTGCCCACGAGCGTCTCGGGGCTTATCGACCGCTGGGGCAGCATCGGCGCTTTCGCCGCCGATGTCGGCTGCGGCTACGAGGCGGCGCGGC
>NZ_RZSA01000684.1:0-3737 GCF_003998075.1 Mesorhizobium sp. M2A.F.Ca.ET.037.01.1.1
TGCCATGGAATATGGAAAAGAAGGTTTTCCGAAACAACTGCTCGCCGGCCGTTCGGCTCGCATCGTCGTCACCATGGGCATGCCGGTCTTGCTCTATCGTTGGTACTTTGGCGCCTACGGATTGCGCGGTTTCGAGCGAAGCATGCTGAGCTTCGCGGGAATCAAACCTATTCGTGAGAGCCTGTATGGCCTCACCTTCGCCGACGAAAAGAAGCGAGTTCGCTGGATCGACGATATGCGCAAGCACGGGCAACGGGGCGACTGACAAAATCATCCCGAGGTTCAAGCCACGTCCCAGGTGGCTCGGGCGAGCTATCATTCGGCAATGGCGAATGCCCCGCAGGTTACGTGAAGCGTCCTGAGCCAGCGTTTTCCAATAGCATGTCAACGACTGGCAGCCTCGCCACCACTGATAATCGGCCCCGGCACGCTTGCGCACGCAAGATCGCGGCGCGATGCTGGCCGCAACTGGAGGAGACCATGCGAAACATCACGGCATCGGCACTGCTTTTGGCGGTGGCATTCTTCACGACCAGCGCGAACGCGCTGGACAGTTCGAACACGCCCGTTGTGGTGACACCGCTGGTGTCGAAGACAACGACCGCGTCGGGCCAGCCGATCACGCTGCCGCAAAAGAACGTCGAGGTGCAGGTCTCGTCCTACCAGATCGCGCCGGGCGCAACGCTCCCGGTCCACAAGCATCCCTTCCCGCGCTACGCCTATGTCGAGCAGGGAACGCTCAAGGTCACCAATGTCGAGACCGGCGCTGCCAACACCTTCAAATCAGGTGACTTCATCGTCGAGATGGTCGGCCAATGGCACCAGGCCACCAATATCGGCACCGATCCGGTGAAGCTTCTGGTGATCGACCAGGTCGAGCAAGGCGCCAAGAACACGATCCTGAAATAGTAGCCGGCAGAGCGTCCGCTCCGAAGCGGTCGCCCGTTGTTGCTCAGCCCCAGGCGCCCACAGGTTGCCTTGTGGTGGCGTTCAGGCGGTTGAAGGCGTTGATCAGCGCGATCTGGATCACCAAAGCGGCGAGCGCCTTGTCGTCAAAGTGACGCGCCGCCTCGTCCCAGACGTGGTCGGGCACCGCGTCGGACCGATCGGCCAGGCGCGTCGCGGCTTCCGTCAGCGCAAGCGCCGCGCGTTCGGCGTCTGTGAAGTAAGGCGTCTCGCGCCATGCCGACACGGCGAAGATCCGCTCGTCCTTCTCGCCTGCCTTCTTCAGCTCGCGCGCGTGCATATCGACGCAGACGGCGCAAGCATTGATCTGGCTGGCGCGCAGATGAACGAGCTTGCGCGTGACATACGGCACGTCGCCGGCCTCGGTCGACTTGTCGAGCGCGAGCAGCGCCTGCAGCGCGCCGGGAATGAGCATCACCGGGTTCTTCAATCTTGCTTCCATCATCCGTCTCCTCGGGTTTCGTGCTGCCGGCAGGCCCGTACCAATCAATAACTTTCCAGTTATGAGTTATCCATAACTTTGCAGTTATGCGTTGTCAAGCGCCTTCCCTGGCTGGACCGATGGTTGCGGCTTTCGCGGCGGCGCGACCGGTGCTAGGGCTGCCCAACTTCTAGAAAGCATGGATGGAAGCTGGTGGCGGACACGCAAAAACCCCTGATCGAAATCTGCGTCGAAGGCATTGACGGGTTGCTCGCCGCGCAGGCCGCCGGGGCCGACCGGGTCGAGCTCTGCGCCAGCCTGATCGAAGGCGGCATCACACCGAGCCTCGGCACGGTGCGCGCCGCGCTCGAAAGCGCGACCATTCCCTTCCATGTCATCGTTCGGCCGCGCGGTGGCGATTTCCTCTACAGCGAGGCCGAATACCGCTCGATGCTGGCCGATGTCGAAGCGCTTCGCGAGCTCGGCGTTGCCGGTGTCGTCGTCGGCTGCCTGACCGCCGACGGCGCCATCGACGAGACGCGCACGAGCGCGCTGGTTGAGGCCGCCGGCCCGCTCAACGTCACCTGCCACCGCGCCTTCGACATGACGCGTGATCCGGCTGAGGCGCTCGAGGCGCTCATCCGCTGCAAGGTCGGCCGCGTGCTGACCAGCGGACAGCGCGATACCGCGCTCGAAGGCGTCGAGCTTCTGGCCGAGCTCGTGCGTCTGGCGGACGATCGCATCATCATCCTCGGCTGCGGCGCGCTGGCGCCCGATACGATCGGCGAGGTGCGCAAGCGGACCGGGCTGACCGAGATGCATTTTGCAGCGCTTGCGGACGTGCCCAGCGCCATGCGCTACCGCAATCCCAATGTCGGCATGGGCGGCACCGACCTCTACCGCGAATACCGCAACACGGTGACCGACCAGGACAAGGTGGCGGCGACGATCGCGGCCGCGAGAGCCTGACAGCCAAGATGGTGACCCAGGAGTTGCTGCCGATCGAACGCGTCTCGCCCGCCGACGAGCCCGCCATCCTCGCGCTCAACAACGAGCATGCGGCGGAACTGTCCTGGCTCGAGCCGGAACGGCTTTCCTTCCTGCTCGGTGAGGCTTTCTACACGCGCCGCATCGGCGCGCTCGGGGCCTTCATCCTGTGCTTAGACAAGGACGCAAATTACGACAGCCCGAACTTCTTTTGGTTTCGCGAGCGCTATCCGCGCTTCGTCTATGTCGACCGAGTGGTGGTCGCCGCGGCGGCGCGCGGCCGCGGCCACGCCCGCCGCCTTTATGAGGATCTGTTCGAGCAGGCCCGGTGCGCCGGCCACACGATGGTAACCTGCGAGGTCAATGCCGATCCGCCCAACCCGGCTTCCGATGCCTTCCACGCCGCGCTCGGTTTCGCCGAGGTCGGCGACGCGGTAATCCACGGCGGCAAGAAGTCGGTGCGCTATTGGGCAAAACCGATCGCCGCCTGAACACGCTTCGAACGCTGCTGGCCAGAAGAACAAGCCAAAGCTAATATAACCGCTCGGCTGGCTGGGGCGCGACATCATGGCGAGCAATGTCTTCCGCTTCGACGAAAGCTGGGACATCCCTGAAGGCACACTCCAGGAAGTGTGGGATGTGCTGTCGGACGCCCAGTTGCTGCCGCTCTGGTGGGGCGATGCCTATAAGGAGGTGGAGCCGCTCGACAAGAAGGGCAAGGGCGTCGTCGGCGCCCGCGCCAGGGCACGAGCGCGCGGCGCCCTGCCCTAGGAGCTGAACTTCATCATCGAGGCCGCCGAGCTCATACCCGGCCGGCTGGTGGTGGTAAAAACCTTCGACGATTTCGACGGGCTGTGGCGGGCCGAGCTGTCGCCGTCAGGGGCCGGCACGCATGTCGATCTGGTCTGGCAGGTCACGGTCGAGAGGCCGATCCTCAAATTCCTGGCGCCGCTGCTCAGGCCCGCCTTCGCCTGGAACCATGGCTGGACGACGCCGCGCGGAGAAACCGGGCTTCGCCGCTACCTCGCCGCCCGAAAGAACGGCAGGGCCTGACCTCACCAGTTGCGGTTGAGCCAGCCGCGAGCCGGTTTCTCGACGATGTAATAACTGGCCAGCGCAGTGCGGGATAACTTTGTGCAAGTGCGAAGCTGCGACTTGACCGGTGCTTCCGGTCAAGCCTTTGTTATGGCCAAGAAAAAGGGGCCGAGGTGGCCCCTTCTTTCATCCGCGGCGGGGCTGTTCAAGCGTTGGCGGCAGCCACCGCGCGCTTGGCCATCACCGCGATGAGATTGGCGCGGTACTCGGCGGAGGCATGAAGGTCGCTCATCAGCCCTTTCGCCGGCCCCTTGAGGCCGTCGAGCGC
>NZ_RZSA01000685.1:0-3735 GCF_003998075.1 Mesorhizobium sp. M2A.F.Ca.ET.037.01.1.1
CTCAAATACGAGGATCTCGGACGCGTCGAATATCTGCCTTTCGCCGAGTCCGTCGAGCTGATCAAGAACCGCCAGCTCGACGCCACCTTGCAGTCGGCCGGCCTCGGCGTCGCCTCCATCCGCGATCTCGCAACTTCCGTGCCGATCAACGTCGTCGCCGTGCCGGCCGAGGACGTCGCCAAGATCGGGGCGCCCTATCTTTCCGTGGTCATCCCGAAAGGCACCTATGAAGGCCAGGCGGAAGATGTCCCGACCGCCGCGGTGGGCAACTTCCTGATCACCCGCGCCGACGTCTCCGACGAGACCGCCTATCAGATGACCAAGCTCTTGTTCGAGCATCTCGACCAGCTCACCGCCGCTCATGCCGCCGCCAAGGCGATCGATCCGGCCAAGGCGCTGGACGGCATGCCCGTGGCGCTGCATCCCGGCGCTGAGCGCTACTACAAGGAAAAGGGCCTGCTGAAATAGGCCCTCACCATCGAGGAAGGGCTATCGCATAGCGCAGCGCCAGCCCCCTCATCCGGCCGCTTCGCGGCCACATTCTCCCCGGTGGGGAGAAGAGGTTGGCAGCGACGCCGACAATCTCCTCTCCCCTCGGGGAGAGGTCAGCCGAGCGAAGCGGAGGCTGGGCGAGGGGGAGCGCCATACGTGGTTTCCCTCCCCTCAACGGAGAACGGTATTGCCCGTCAGGAACCCGCCAATGACCGAGACCCCGACCGTTCTTTCCCCCGCCGCCGAAGAACAGGTCGAAGGGCTGCCGCCGGGCTTCGGCGACGGCCTCGCTGGCAAGGCCGCCTTTGCCATCGCCGTCGCCTTCTCCGTCTTCCAGATCTACATCGCCGCTTATGGCAGCCTGCCTAGCCAGGTGGTGCGGGCCATGCATGTCGGCTTCCTGCTGCTGCTCGGTTTCGGCCTGATCGCCAATTTGCGCGCCACCGGCCTGGCGGCGAAGGCGGCGTTCTGGACGCTCGGCGTGCTGGGCTTCGCAACCGGTCTTTACAACTGGGTCTTCTATGCCGACCTCATCCGCCGTTCCGGCTTCCTCACCACGCCGGACCTGGTCGTCGGCACGCTGCTGGTGGTGCTGGTCTTCGAGGCCGCGCGACGGCTGATGGGTCTGCCGCTGGCGGTGATCGCCTTCATCTTCCTCGCCTATTGCTTCGTCGGCAATCATTTGCCGCCGCCCTTCATCCATCGCGGCTATGATTTCGCGCAGCTGGTCGACACCTTCGCCTTCGGCACCGAGGGCATATACGGCACGCCGGTCTATGTCTCGGCCGCTTATATCTTCATCTTCGTCGTCTTTGCCGCCTTCCTCGAACGTGCAGGCATGATCGCGCTGTTCAACGATTTCGCGCTCGGCCTCGTCGGCTCATGGCGCGGCGGCCCGGCGCAGGTCTGCGTGCTCTCCTCCGCGCTGATGGGCACCATCTCCGGTTCGGGCGTCGCCAATGTCGTCGCCAGCGGCCAGTTCACCATTCCGCTGATGAAGCGCTTCGGTTTCCGCTCGGCCTTTGCCGGCGCGGTCGAGGCGACCTCCTCGATGGGAGGCCAGATCATGCCGCCGGTCATGGGGGCCGTCGCCTTCATCATGGCCGAGACGCTGAACATCCCTTATGCCGAGGTCGTCAAGGCGGCGATCATCCCGGCGCTGCTCTATTTCGGCGCCTGTTTCTGGCAGGTGCATCTGGAGGCCGGCAAGGCCGGGCTGCATGGCATGGCCAAGGCCGAGTTGCCCAATCCCTGGGAGGCGGTGCGAAAGCACTGGCCGCTCGTGCTGCCGCTCGCCGTGCTGGTCTATCTGCTCTTTGCCGGCTACACGCCGATCTTCGCCGGCACGATGGGCCTGGCGCTGACCATCGTGCTCATCCTCGGCACACCGCTGGCGGCACTGATCGGACCGCTCGCCTTCCGCGTCGTCTTCTGGCTGGCCCTCGGGCTTGCCGCCGCGTCCTTCATGCGCTTCGGTGTCAATGTGCTGAGCCTCGTCATCGCGGCGCTCGTCATTGCCTGCCTCGCCTTCAAGGGTGGGCGCGAGACGCTGCGCATCTGCGTCGATTCGCTTGCCGAAGGGGCCAAGAACGCGCTGCCCGTCGGTATCGCCTGCGCTATCGTCGGCATCGTCATCGGCACGCTGACGCTCACCGGCATCGCCTCCACCTTCATCGGCTGGATCATCTCCATAGGCGAGAACAATCTGTTCCTGTCGCTGGTGTTGACCATGCTCACCTGCCTGGTGCTCGGCATGGGCATTCCGACGATCCCCAACTACATCATCACCTCCTCGCTTGCCGGTCCGGCGCTGCTGTCGCTCGGCGTGCCGCTGGTGGTCAGCCACATGTTCGTCTTCTATTTCGGCATCATGGCGGACCTGACGCCGCCGGTGGCGCTCGCCGCCTTCGCCGCCGCGCCCATGGCCAAGGAAAGCGGGTTGAAGATCGGCATCCAGGCGACCAAGCTCGCCATTGCCGGCTTCGTCGTGCCGTTCATGGCCGTCTACACGCCGGCCCTCATGCTACAGGACGCCGGCCCGATCGCGACCTCGTTCGGCTATCCCGTCGAGGTCGCCTATATCGTCGCCAAGGCCTGCATGGGCATTGTGCTGTGGGGCGCCGCCGCCGTCGGCTTCCTCGCCCGGCGCATGGCCTTGTGGGAGCGTCTGGTCGCTTTCGCAGCCGGCCTGCTCCTGGTGGTCGCGTTGCCGCTCACCGATGAGACCGGCTGGGCGCTGGCCCTGGCGTGGATCGGCTGGCATTGCTGGCGCGCGCGCCGGCTGTCCACGGCCGGCGCCGCATGAGCCTATGCATCCTCGCCGCCGGCAAGACGGTGACGCTCGCCGCCGCCGCCTTCACCCTGTCCTGGACACATTCGGTGGAACGCACGCGCTGGCAGGAGGATTGGAAAGTGTCGCCCGCCGGGCTGCAGGTCGTCGAGGCGCGGGTGAAAGGCTCCGGCGCCGGCATGGAGCCGCCCGAGGGCTCGGTGCTGCGGGAAGGCTGGTGGGTCTATCAGCCGCGTCTCGGACCCCAGCCGCGTCTGGTGCTCGCGGCGTCGGGCGCCACCGGGGAAGGCTGGACGCTGTGCACGGTCATGGGTTGCCGAGAGCTGGGCGGGACGGCCGGCGAACCCACCGTGCTCGAACCGTGCGCCGGCTCGAGCCAGCCGCGATAGCGCACGATCAGCCCGGCCACCCCGCCGATCTTAAAGCATGTCTCCCGAAAGTGGGAACCGGTATCGGGATAAAGACATGCGTAAAATCAAAAAACCTAAAGCGCATGGAGCGAATCTGAAAGATCGCGACGCGCTTTAGCCGATCAACCGCTCCCGCAACTCGGCAGATGGTATCTCGCAGCTGTCCTTGCGGCCGAACAGCGCGTAGCGATTCCTGGCGACGCGGTCGTAGAGCCAGTCGCGCAACGGTCGCGGCAGGATGAGCAGCGTCTTGGCCGCGCGCCATGGCCAGCCGAGCGCGGCCATGACCGCGACGAAACTGTCGAGTTTGGTGAAGGGGGCGCCGTCGATGATGGCGAGGTTGCTGTCGTAATCGTCGGTCGGCAGGCCGTGCCGGTGAAACAGCGACTCGCCGAGCGGCGATTGCGCCGTGGCGAAGCGGAAGCGTTTTTCCCGGTCGAGTTTCAGGACGAGTTGGACGAAGCCCGAGCAGAACACACAGACGCCGTCAAAGACGATCAGCGGCTGCCGGGCGTCATAGGTTTGGCGCGGTAAGGTGGGACT
>NZ_RZSA01000686.1:0-3731 GCF_003998075.1 Mesorhizobium sp. M2A.F.Ca.ET.037.01.1.1
GAGACCCGAAGTCCCGTGTGCTTCCCGAAAAGTCTGTAACGCATGCCTGTTTCTCCATTGGTTGCGATCGCAATCAAAAAGCGATGTCCGGCATCTATTTGACTTTGGTGGCGATCGCAACTAAAAAATTCGTGACATTGGTCTGGAAGCTGGAAATGCGTGTTTCGAAGGAAAAAGCTGCGGAGAACCGGCACGCTCTGTTGCAGGCGGCGAGCAGGCTGTTCCGTAAACGGGGAATAGACGGCGTCGGCGTAGCGGAAGTCGCCAAGGAGGCCGGACTGACGCATGGAGCGCTCTATGCACATTTCTCGTCGAAGGATGAGCTGGCGGCGGCTGCGTTTTCCCATGGCTTCGCGGGAAACATGGCTGATACCCGGGCTTGGGCGGGTGATCGCAGTCCCACCTTCGAGGAATACCTCGCTGGATATCTTTCAGCGGATATGCGCGACAGAGTCGAGACGGCTTGTCCGATGGCCGCTTCCGCAAGTGAAGTTGGGCGGCAGGACAGCGCCGTCAGCGCCAGCTTTACGCGTGCATTTGAGGAAATGGCAGCGACGCTTCAACGTTCGCTTGAGACGACGATTCCCGCGTCTGAGAGACGCCGTCTCGCCGTTGCTGCCGTCGCTGCCGAAATCGGCGCTATCGCAGCATCTCGCGCCATCGCAAAAACAGATGTGGCGCTGGCGGACGAGGTGCTTCGGGCCGTTCGGGAGACGCTCGGCCTTGCTCACAAAGCACAAGCAACTGGCGTCGAGCAGGCCGCCGCATCAGTATAAGCGCGGTATCGGGAACCCGGCAGCCAATTTATTGACGGGCCTGCCACCTTAAACTCACTACTTCGCCGCCTCGGCCGCCTTTGTATCGATCAACCCATAACCAAAGTCATTGTCCCGCCCCTTGGGCCCGAGATCCTTCGCCGTTGCCGCCAGTGCCTTCTCGATATCGTCGGCCGAGCGTTCCGGCGAAGCATGGATTAGATTGGCGATCGCGCCGCTCACGATGGCTGCCGCGAAGGAGGTGCCGGTCACCACGTCCGAACCGGCGCCGCTCGGCGCCACCATCTCGACGCCCGGCGCCGAGATAAACACATAGGCGCCGCGATTGGCCTGCGGCATCAGTCCGTCCTTGGCGTCGGTCGCGGTCACGGCGATCACGCCGTCGAAGGCGGCCGGATAGCCATAGGGCGCCTTCGGGCCGTTATTGCCGGCGGCCGCCACCAGCACCATGCCCAATGCCCGCGCATTGCGGCAGGCGGTGCCGAGCAGGTCGTTCTTCGGGCCGACGAAGCTCATATTGATGATGCGCACATTCTGCTCGGCCGCCCAGTCGAGCGCCGACAGGATGACGTCCATGGTCGACTTGCCGCCTTCGAAGGCGCGCGCGTGATAGATCTTGGCGCCCGGCGCCATGCCTTCCAGCGGCCCGACGCCGGCGATCAGCCCGTCGACCGAGGTGCCGTGGTCGCGCTTCTCGATCGGCACATTGGGCATGGCGTCATATTGGTCAGCAATGACGCCCTTAAGCGCCGGGTTGGTGTCGTCGATGCCGGTGTCGATGACGGCGACCCGCACATTCTCGCCGCTCGCCTGTTTTGAATCGAGCGCGATGCGGTCGAAGGCATAGTTCACGATGCCGGCCGCCTGTTGCAGCGTGTAGATATGGTTCGGCTCGCGCCGTTGTGTGCGGCCGTCGGCGGCAAGCTGCGCCAGCACCACGCCGACGGGGCGCCCGTCGGTGATGCCAAAGCGCACCAGCGTCGAGCCAAGCAGCCGCGACTGGCGCTGCGAGCGCACCTGCAGGCCGAAGGAATTGGCGATCTGCTGAACCACGCCGGCGTCGCCGTCGACCGTCACCAGCACCTCGTCGGGCACGAATTCGCCGGCGATGGCGCGCGGCGGCTCCGCCAGGTTGAGGCCTTGCGGCACGGTGACCGGACCGCTCGGCGCCGGAGCGGGCGGCGGCGTGTTGCCGGAACCGCTCGATGACGATGCGCCGTTGGACGGCGCCGGCATTTGCGGGGCGGCGCCTGCCGGTGGGTTCGGAAAGAGATCGACGATCAGCGCCGGCAGGAACACCGCACCGCTCGCAGTGCCTGGCGTTCCTTCGCCATTCTTGGCGCCGCCGTCCCTGTCGCAGTCGCCGCCTGCGGTTGTCGTGCGGTTCAGGCAGTCCACCTGCTTCTGCGTCAGATTGGGATCGTTGGTCTGCGCGAACGCAGGCGCGGCGACAAAAGCCGCCGCCGCAAGGAGCGCCACACGAAGAATGATCCTTGGTCCCGACGCAATTCCGGACGGAAAACCGCGGCGCACTTTTCCTGGAATTGCCTTAGCCGCCATCGGCCGGTTTCCTTCCCTGGATCACAGTATCCGCGAAAGGCTGGGCGGCAACAAGGCCGACGAGCCTGTCGTAATCGGCCGCCGTGCTGGCCGGGATCGTCAGGTGGAACACGCCGTCGGCGGTCGGTCCGCTGGCGATCTTCAGCCCGTTCTGGCCGAGGAAGGCGGCGATATCGGCCATCTTGGCATCCGGCTTGAACTTGGCCAGGGCGAAAGGCAGCTTCGCCAGATCGTCCTCGGCGCCGGCCACCTCGAAGTCGTTGCCCTTGCCGCCCGGCCGTTCGAAGGACTGCACCAGGACCAACGCCAGCAGCGCAGCGGCCGCCGCCCAGGCGACGCCGGCCGGCATCGCCGTCACCCGGCCAAAAACTTTCGCCAGCCAGGATTGGCCGGGCACGCGCACGGGGCCGGCCTCGGCGTCGAGCGCCCTGGTAAAACGGCTGAGCGCATCGGCTGGCGGGCGGATCGCCTCGTTGGCGGCGGCGGTGCCGGAGAATTCGGCTTCCGCTTCACCAAGGGCGACCATCGCCGCCGGATCGGTGGCCAGCCATTCCTCGACGGCCTCCAGCTCGGCGCCTTCCAGCGAGCCGTTCAGGTAGAACGGCAGCAGCGTCTCCATCTCGTCGCGGCGCGACATCTTTTCAGCGGCGCTCATGGCCACCCCCTGTCGTAACCGGCGGCCTTGAGGGCTTCGCCGAGTTTCTTGCGGGCGTAGAACATCCTGGTCTTGACGGTCGCGACTGGAATGCCAAGCACCTCGCCGATCTCGGTCACCGACTGGCCATGGTAATAGGCAAGGTCGATCACCGTGCGATGTTCTTCGGCCAGGGCATCGACGAAACGGCGCAAGGCGGCGGCCTTGTCTTCCTTCATGGTGACGACTTCCGGCGTGTCGGCGCTGTCGGGGACCTGCGCCGCGTCATCGTCGTCGATCCAGTCTTCTTTCTTCTTGCGCAGCGAAGACAGCGCCTTGAAGCGGGCGATGCCGAGCAGCCAGGTCGAGACTTCAGAGCGGCCCTCGAAGCCGGGCGCCTGCTTCCACAGCTCCAGAAAAACCTCGTTTGCGATATCGTCGGCCATCATTTCCGATCCCGTCTGGCGCGCCACGAAGCGGTAGATCCGCGCGTGGTGACGCATGAACAGGAGCCGAACGGCGGCCCGGTCGCCCTTCGCGACCCGGTCTACAAGCGCGCGATCGGTTTCCGTCGCCGCATTCATGGCCGGTCGAGCCGCCTGGCTCCTCGAAGCTCTGTCGCTGATCGGTCCAAAAAGGTTCACCCTCCGCCGAGGAATTTTCGGAGGCTAACCGAAGAGCGGGGAGGTTGCCAGTAGGGGCGCTTTTCCTTCTCCCTTGTGGGAGAAGGTGGCGCCGAAGGCGACGGATGAGGGGTGTTC
>NZ_RZSA01000687.1:0-3730 GCF_003998075.1 Mesorhizobium sp. M2A.F.Ca.ET.037.01.1.1
GTTAGGGGGCCAGTTCGTTGGCTCTCCGGCCTTTGCCCAGGAGGCTTTGAAGTACAAACCGGAGGATGGCGCAAAGCTGAGGCTCCTGCGCTGGTCGCCTTTCGTGCAGGGTGACGAGGACCAGTGGTTGAAGAACACCAAACGGTTCACCGAAATGACGGGGGTAGAGGTCCGTGTCGACAAGGAGAGCTGGGAAGACATTCGCCCCAAGGCTGCGGTCGCAGCGAATGTCGGCTCAGGTCCGGACCTGATGTTCGTCTGGTTCGACGATCCGCACCAGTACCCTGACAAGCTTCTCAACGTGACGGAACTGGGCGATTATCTCGGGAAGAAATATGGCGGCTGGTACGATGGGCCGAAACAGTATGCGACGCGCGAGGGCAAGTTCATTGGCCTGCCTCTGGCCACCATCGGCAACGCCATCGTCTACCGCGAAAGTTGGGTGAAGGAGGCCGGTTTCTCGGAGTTTCCGAAGGACACAGCCGGCTTCCTCGAACTCTGCAAGGCGCTCAAGGCCAAAGGTCATCCTGCCGGCTTCACGCATGGCCACGGAGTCGGCGACGGCAACAACTATGCGCATTGGCTGCTGTGGAGCCATGGCGGCCAGATGGTCGACGAGCAAGGCAAGGTCACGATCAACAGCCCCGAGACGCTCAAGGCGATTCAGTATGCACAGGAGCTTTACAAGACCTTCATTCCCGGCACCGAGAGCTGGCTCGACGTCAACAACAACCGCGCCTTCCTGGCCGGCGAAGTGAGCGTCATCGCCAACGGGATTTCCGTCTACAACACGGCCAAGGTCAACAAGGACAATGATCCGAAGCTGACCGAGATCGCCAAGGACATGCGCACGACCAACATGCCGATCGGTCCGGTCGGGAAATCCGTCGAGCTGTTCCAGGTGACCACAGCCGTCATTTTCAACTACACGCCCTACCCCAACGCGGCGAAGGCCTATCTGCAGTTCATGTTCGAGGATCCGCAAATGTCGGATTGGATCACCTCCTCGGCGGGCTACTGCTGCCAGACGCTCAAATCCTTCGCCAACAATCCGGTTTGGAAGGCCGATCCGAACAACGCGGCCTACGCGAAGGCCTCGGAGACGCTACGTCCCAACGGCTATGCGGGGCCGCTTGGCTACGCCTCGGCCGCCACCATGGCCGACTATGTTCTTGTCGACATGTTCGCCAAAGCCGTGACCGGGCAGGCCGCGCCGCAGGAAGCGATGGAAGAGGCGGAAAAGCGCGCCAACCGCTACTATCGCGTATGACCACAGCTGAGCCGGGCGGTCGACCGTGCTGCCCGGCTCGGTTTCGGACGGCGGCTTGCGCCGCCATGCACCCGACCTCATGAGGAGCCGACCATGGCCGTGACGTCAGCTGCGGTTCGGCCGCGCCAATCAATCCTGTCGCGTCTGTCGGAAAGCCGAAATACCCTCGGCTTCGGCTTCATGTTGCCAGCGGCTGCGCTGTTGCTGGTCTTCCTGACTTACCCGCTTGGGCTCGGCGTCTGGCTTGGTTTCACTGACGCCCGCATTGGCCGCCCAGGCATCTTCATCGGCATTGAGAATTATGAGTACCTGTGGAGCGACAGCGTCTTCTGGCTCTCAGTCTTCAACACGCTGCTCTACACGGTCAGCGCTTCGATCCTGAAATTCATGCTCGGGCTCTGGCTGGCGCTCATCCTCAACGAGAACCTGCCCTTCAAGTCGTTCTTTCGCGCGGTGGTGCTGCTGCCCTGGGTGGTGCCGACGGTGCTTTCGGCCATCGCCTTCTGGTGGATCTACGATTCGCAGTTCTCGATCCTGTCATGGGCGCTGCAGCAGATGGGACTTTTCGACCATCGCATCAACTTCCTCGGCGACCCAACCAATGCGCGCGCCTCGGTGATCGCGGCCAATGTCTGGCGCGGCATTCCATTCGTCGCCATCACTCTGCTCGCCGGCTTGCAGACCATCCCGCAATCGCTCTACGAGGCCGCCACCCTCGACGGGGCCAGCCGTTGGCAGTTGTTCCGCTACGTGACCCTGCCGCTGCTGACGCCGATCATTGCCATCACCATGACCTTCTCGGTGCTCTTCACCTTCACCGATTTCCAACTGATCTATGTGCTCACTCGTGGCGGCCCGGTGAACGCCACGCATCTGATGGCGACATTATCTTTCCAACGCGGCATTGCTGGGGGCCAACTCGGAGAGGGCGCGGCGATCGCCGTAGCCATGATCCCCTTCCTGCTGGCGGCGATCCTGTTCAGCTATTTCGGCTTGCAACGGCGCAGATGGCAGCAAGGCGGCGGAGACTGAACATGGCCGCGATCAAGCAAGCCGGGCGCGTTGATACCGACGAAGGGGGCATGGGCTACCTGCAAAGTGTGCCCCGCCGGGTGGTGACGATCTACCTGCCGCTGCTGGTGTTCATGATCGTACTCCTGTTCCCCTTCTACTGGATGACGGTCACAGCCATTAAGCCGAATGCCGAGATGACCGACTACGTGTACTACAACCCATTCTGGGTTGTTCATCCGACATTGCAGCACATACGTTATCTGTTGTTTGAGACCTCTTATCCTGGTTGGCTGCTCAACACTCTCATCATCTCGACGGCCGCCACTTTCCTGTCGCTGTTGGCAGCGGTGCTGGCGGCCTATGCCATCGAACGCCTGCGATTCTCGGGCGCGCGGCAGGTCGGCCTGGCAGTGTTCCTGGCCTATCTTGTGCCGCCTTCGATTCTATTCATCCCGCTGTCCCTGATGGTGTTCAATCTCGGCCTCTATGACACACCGTTCGCGCTGATCCTCACCTACCCCACCTTCCTCATTCCTTTCTGCACCTGGCTGCTGATGGGCTATTTTCGGTCGATCCCGTTCGAATTGGAAGAATGCGCTCTGATCGATGGCGCTAGCCGTTTGCAGATCCTCACCAAGATCGTGCTGCCGCTGTCAGTACCTGGTCTGATATCTGCGGGCATCTTCGCCTTCACGCTATCGTGGAACGAGTTCATTTATGCGTTGACCTTCATTCAATCGTCGGAAAAGAAGACGGTACCGGTTGGCGTGCTCACCGAGCTGGTCCGCTCCGACGTCTACGAATGGGGCGCGCTTATGGCAGGGGCGCTGATTGGGTCGCTGCCGGTGGTGATCCTCTATTCATTCTTTGTCGAGCACTACGTCTCCTCGATGACCGGCGCGGTAAAGGAATAACGCGGCGCGATCGCATCTGCTGTGTCCTCTCCCACGACTTGCCGAGAAGTGGCCGCGGCCGCGAGATAGAGGCGGCTGCGACTGAAGCTGCCGGGGTCTCGGGCGCGGAGAGTTCGCTGTCCGTGCGGGTTCTCCAGCCCACAGCAGGAGCTTGCGGACAAGGCGATCGTCTCGCTCAACGCGCTGGCCCGCTTAGAGAACGGCAAGGTCGATTCCCGGGTCAGCAGGATGCCTGCCATCGAAGCAGCTCTGACCAAGGCCGGCGTCGAGTTCTTGCCCGCCGGTCAAAGGCGAGGGCGTCCGCCTCCTCGATCCTCAGGCCTGAGCCCCCTGCCCCGCCTGCTGACCAATCCGAATGACGTCCACCAGCACCGAACGAATCTGCAGCCATGGAAATTCAGAATGCTTAAGCCTAGCGAACCAGGCGCAGCCGTTGAGACCCGTCAACCGACCGCGAGCCACGATCGCCGGCTGCATGCCATCCGCTGCGGCTGAGAAGCGCTCGTGTTTGGGCTGCTGGCAGGTTCAGAAT
>NZ_RZSA01000688.1:0-3722 GCF_003998075.1 Mesorhizobium sp. M2A.F.Ca.ET.037.01.1.1
ATCGGATACGTCACCAAGCAGGAGAACGGCAGCTACAAGGGCCAGCTCAAAACGCTCAGCGTCCGCGCCGACATCGCCATCGTGCCCAATCAGGCCAAGAGCGCCGACAGCCAGCCCGACTTCCGGGTGCTCACGCAAGGGGTCGAAGTCGGCGCCGGCTGGGTCAGGACCGGCGAGGCTTCCGGCAAGGACTATGTGAGCCTGTCGATCGCAGCACCCGAGTTCGGACCACGAAAACTCTACGCCAATCTCGGCCGCGCAGCCGGCCAGGACGATGACGAGACCTACGCCATCATCTGGAACCCGGCCGACTGATCGGCCCAAGGCCAAAAGCCCTCGCGCCCCGGCGCGGGGGCTCTCGACCAGACCGGGTTCCAGCCCGAACAGAGCCCGCCCAAGGAGCGGCGAAAACTCCTGACCGACTCTTCGCCCGTCCCGCAAGCGCTCTCGCTCGCTGATCCTCGCTCCCGCCTTCCATCGGCGAAACGAGGATCATCATGGACGACGAAAACGAACGCGCTGCTCGCGCCAAAAAGGGCAGTCCGTTCCTCAACACGGCGCAGGCTGCCTTCTATATCGGCCTTTCCCAACGGACGTTGGAAAAGATGCGGATCAAGGGCCACGGCCCAAAGTTCCGCAAGCACGGCCGCTTCGTCCGCTACCACATAGACGAGCTCGACGAGTGGTCGAAAGGCCGCCAGAACGAGACCGTTTCAGATGAGGGAGGCCGCTCATGAGCCGGCAGGCCTCCATCCATCTTATTGGCAACGGGTTGCGCCGAATTCGGGCACGCAAGGTGATCGTCAGCACTGCGATTGGCCTAGCGCTAATCGGCCTTTCCGTCTTCGCCAAACCTTCGCCCTGGCTCGTTTGGAACGCCTCGGCAAGTGCGCCGGTTGGCCTCTATCGCGTCCTCGCTGGAGACCCAGCGCGTGGCGATTTGGTGCTTGCCCGCACCCCGGACTTCATCGCCGATCTTGCTGCTCAACGCGGCTATCTGCCCCGCAATGTGCCGCTGGTGAAGCGCGTTGTTGCGCTGTCAGGCGAGCATGTCTGCGCCTTCAATGAGGCGATCATCATCGCCGGCAAGATCGTCGCGCGTCGCCTCGCGACCGACACGCGGGGCCGTACGATGCCGTGGTGGAACGATTGCCGCGCGCTCTCGGGCAACGAGGTCTTCCTGCTTAATGGCGCGGCGACTCGTTCTTTCGACAGTCGATATTTCGGGCCGGTTCCGACCAAAAAAATCATCGGGAGGCTCGAGCCGCTATGGACCGAGTGACCCTGCTGATGCTTGGCATGATCGCTGTCACGCCATGCGCCTGTTCCGCCTCGACCGGCGCTGAGCCGGTCGCTATCTCCCTAAGTCCGCAGCTTGGAAAATGGCAGCAGTTCGTAGCGGAAGCAAGCCAACGTTTCCGTGTTCCCGAAAGCTGGATATATGCCGTCATGGACGCGGAGAGCAGCGGCAGAACCGTGCTCGATGGGCGACCGATTACCTCGCGCGCCGGCGCCATGGGCCTCATGCAAGTGATGCCCAAAACCTATCGTGACATGCGCGTCGAGCACGGTCTGGGCGCCGATCCCTACAATCCGCGCGACAATATCCTGGCGGGAACCGCCTACCTTCGCGCCATGTATGACCGCTTCGGATTCCCTGGCCTCTTCGCTGCCTACAACGCCGGACCGGAGCGATACGACGACCATTTGCAGCGCGGACGACCGCTGCCGTCCGAGACCGTCGATTATCTCAGAAAGCTCACTGCGGCCGGTGTTTCGGCCGCGGAGATGGACGAGTTCAAGGCGAAATTCCGTGGTGAGAAAGCGTCGAAAATCTCCTCCGGGCGCGAGTTGTTTTTCCTGAAGAATGGCGTTTCCGCGAGCGGTTCGACCGGCGGAATTCTGGTGCCGCTTGGACCGGAGCAAGCAGGATCAGAGCGGCCGGTCAGCAGGTGAGAGCGGGCGTGCCATGCGGTTGCTGCGGGGTAGAACGAGGGATTCGCGGAAGGCAAGATAAAGACACCGCCTCTACAAGGCGGTCAAGTCTTTGTCTGCACATCATTTTCCCAGGAGGCTGCCTGCGGCACCAGGAGGCTGTGACCCGCAAGCCGCTGATGTTGCTAAAGCGTTTCGGGAGGCTTGCATGACGGACGACGAGTTCAGGCCAAAGCTTGGCAAAATCGGGTCGCGCGGCTCGAAGGCAGGAAAACGTTTCGCCGGCCAGCTCCGGGCAGCAATCAACCGAGCCGGCGGCCAGTCTCGGCGCGGTGGCCGCTTCACCGGAAGTCGAATTGGACGAGGCGGAGCGGCTGCCGTGCTGCTGAAATCACGCGACCGCTACGCCGCCTACCGGCAGCAACGGGTTGTAGTCAAGGCACGGCTCGTCAAGCTGGCCGGCAAGGGTTCGGACGGAGCGCGTGCGCATCTGCGATATCTCCAGCGCGACGGCGTCACCCGGCAAGGCGAGCCCGGCGAGCTCTACGGTCCTGACAGTGACCGGGTCGAGGGCAAGGACTTCATCGATCGGGCGGAGGGCGATCGGCATCAGTTCCGCTTCATCGTCGCCGCCGAAGACGGCATTGCATATGACGACCTCAAGCCACTGACCCGGCGCCTTATGGTGCAGATGGAAGAAGATCTCGGCACCAAGCTCGATTGGGTTGCCGTCGATCATTTCAACACTGGCCATCCTCACACCCACATCATGGTCCGCGGCAAGGATGATCGCGGCGAGAACCTTGTTATCGCGCGCGACTACATATCAGCTGGCCTGCGCGAGCGGGCGGCGGAACTGGTGAGCCTCGACCTCGGCCCGCGCACCGACCACGAGATCGAGCAGCGCCTGCTACAGGAGATGGAGCAGGAGCGCTTCACCGGCATCGACCGGCGGCTTCTACAAAAGCGCGACAACCACGGACTTGTCTCGCCGGATGGCCGCGACGTGTTTCGCCACACGCTGCATCAGGGCCGCTTACGCAAGCTGGAGCGAATGGGATTGGCCGAAGAGGTCGTTCCGGGGCGGTGGCGCCTGGACGATGAGCTCGAAGCAACGCTGCGTCGCTTGGGCGAGCGCGGCGATATCATCAAGACCATGCATCGCGAACTGACCAGCAAGGGAATCGCGCGCAGTGCCGCTGATTATGTTGTCCACGATGCAGAACAGAATACCGAGCCTGTTGTCGGCCGCGTTGTTGCTCGTGGACTGGCAGACGAAATCCAAGATCGGCATTACCTCATCGTCGACGGCCTGGACGGCAAAAGCCACTACATCGACATCGGCAAAGGCGAGGCGACGGAGCCTACGCATGACGGCTGCATTGTCCGTATCACGTCGCGGAACAACGAGCCCAGACGGGTCGACCGCACGATCGCGGACATCGCAGCGGCGAATGGCGGGCGCTACAATGTCGATATTCATCTGAGGCTCGATCCTTCCGCCACCGAACGCTTTGCCGAGACGCATGTGCGGCGGCTGGAAGCGATCCGGCGAGCCACCGGAGGCTTGGAGCGCCAGCCGGACGGAACCTGGATCATCGCGCCGGATCATCTCGATCGGGTCGCCGACTATGAGCGCCAGCGGGCGAGGGCCGAGCCTGTCGTCATTGAGAGGCTCTCTTCTATACCGCTGGACAAGCAGGTCGGCTTCGACGGCGCCACCTGGCTGGACCGGGAGTTGGTTTCCAATCAACCGACGGCCTTGCGCGACTCCGGCTTCGGCCGTG
>NZ_RZSA01000689.1:0-3715 GCF_003998075.1 Mesorhizobium sp. M2A.F.Ca.ET.037.01.1.1
ACAGCTCATGGACTGATCGTAGACAGCGCCCGAAACGCCGCCCGCCACCGCGGTGGCGCGGAAGCCCGCGACCCACTGGCGGAACCCGGCATCGGCGAAAGCGGGTCCGGCGGGCATCAGCAGGGCCAAGGTCAGGCCGGCTGCGGTCGCCAGTGCCGTCAGGCGCCTCGCGGTGTTGCGAACGGACATCATTTCCTCCTTCGTCAAATCAGGAAGGATCATTCAACGCCGAACCGGGTTAGTATTTAGTTTACCATAGGCGCCGCCGGGAACGAAAAGAGGTGTCGCGGCTTCTAGCTCTCACATTCAACCTGGACGTCCGATAGCCCAACATTCCGGCGTGAAAATGTTTGGGGGGATTGCGGAGCGTGCCGCCGAGCGGATAATTGGCCGAAAAGCAGGGGTGTCAGCATGAAGCGCGTTCGCAAGGCAGTTTTCCCGGTCGCCGGCCTCGGCACGCGGTTCCTTCCGGCCACCAAGGCCATCCCGAAGGAAATGCTGACCGTCGTCGACCGGCCGGTCATCCAATATGTGGTCGACGAGGCGCGCGAGGCCGGCATCGAGCATTTCATCTTCGTGACCGGGCGCAACAAGGCGGTCATCGAGGACCATTTCGACGTCCAGTTCGAGCTCTACGACACGCTCGCCCAGCGCGGCAAGGACGACCAGCTCGCCCGCCTGCAGCGGCTGCAGCCGGCGCCGGGACAGACGAGCTTCACGCGCCAGCAGGTGCCGATGGGCCTCGGCCACGCCGTCTGGTGCGCCCGCGAGCTGGTCGGTGACGAGCCCTTCGCGCTGCTTCTGCCGGACATGATCATGCAGTCGGAAAAGAGCTGCATGAAAAGTATGGTCGAGCTCTATGCCGAGACCGGCAACAACATCGTCGCCGTGCAGGAATGCGACCCAGCGGAAGCGCACAAATACGGCATTGTCGGGCGCGGCGAGGACACGCATCACGGTTTCCGCATCACCGGCATGGTGGAAAAGCCGAAACAGGGCACCGCCCCCTCCAATCTTTACATCAACGGCCGCTACATCCTGCAGCCGGAAATCTTCGGCATCCTGGAAAGCCAGGAACGCGGCGCCGGCAACGAGATCCAGCTGACCGACGCGATGCTGAAGCTAGAGAAGAAGCAGCCCTTCTACGGCTACCACTATAAGGGCCGCACTTTCGACTGCGGCTCGCCGGAAGGGTTCGTCGAGGCCAATGTCGCCTTCGCGCTGTGGCGCAGCGACATGAACGCAAGCATGGCCGGCGTCATCCGCACGCTGCTGGACGAGGTGCGGCCGGTGGAGCGCCGCGGCGCCGCGTTCTAGCCTCTCGGAACCCCTGAATCTCGGCATAGGCTTGGGCCATTGCCGCTACTCTTCAGCGCTGGACCTTCAGACCAAGATAGACGCTGTTGGCCGTATAGTCGCGTCCAGGCAGGTTGCTGGTCAGCTTCTCCGTCCGCATCCTCGTGGTGAGGCCGGCATAGCGGTTGAGCCACCAGGTCAGTCCGGCTTCGGCGCTCAGGATCAGGTCGTGGCCGTCGGAGCCGGTGTAATCGCGCCAATCGAGGCCAAGCGCCGAGTTCGCCGTCAGGTTGGCGCGGATCTGACGCTCGCCGGTCAAACGACCGGAGTAGAGGATATCGCCGCTCTCGCCGGCCGTCGTTGTCGTCTCGACGTTGGTCTTGCCGGTGAGGCCGATGGTGGTGCCGCGCTCGGGGGACCATTTGAGGTCGGCGTTGATGCTCGGCCCTGCCACCGCCGGCAGGCGGCTGTCGTCGATCGCCTCGCGCAGCCAGCCGACGGCGAATTCGCCTGAAAGTTTCTCGCCCATGTCGAGCTCGAGGCCGGCACGCGCGCCAAGCCTGGTCGAGGACCGCTCGAAGCCGTCGGTGTCGACGCGCAGGTCATAGATGCGCCGCCCGGCCTCGACTTCCGTGAAGGGCGTCAGCGCCGGTGAAATCTGATAGCCGGTGCGCAAGGTGGCCGTGTAGAGCGTGTTGTCGCGATCCTTCTGCGAAATGCTGGTTCCATCCGAGAGCTCGGCGTCGCCGTAAAAATCATGGGAGACCGAGCCGGTCAGCGCATAACGCATCTTGCCGACACTTTTTTCGATGCCGAGGCTGCCGTCCACAGTCTGGCGCAGCGGCTGCTGGGTGACACCGGCGATCGCATCTGGCGAGGAGGCCGATTCCGGCGCTGCCTCGTAGCCGAGCTTGGCGATGGCGCGCAGCTCGTTGTCGAGATCGACATTGAGCTGGCCCTCGATGCGGCCCTGCGCATCGTTGATCTTTTGGCCCGAGACGGTGTTGCGGAACTGGCCGTAACCGGTGATCAGAGCCGAATTCTCGCGCCAGTCGGAGGTCGCGGTGAAACGCAGCGCTGTCTCCGACAGGACGGCCGATTTGCCAGTGCTGCTGGAATCGGCGTTCGACGTGGCGGTGAAGCCTTGCTCCAGCGTCGGACGGAAGACAAAGGTGCCGATCCTTACGCCGGGAGCGGCGAAGGGATCTTCCTCCGGCTTGGCCTTCTGTCCATCGATCGATCCGGTACGCTCCTGGCCCGGGTCGAGCTTCTGCTTGTCGACGCTGTCGATGGTGACGGCGCGGCGGTTGCCGCCGTCGCCGGCAGTCGCTGCAGCATCGGCCTGATCACCGGTGGCGGCGGTTGCGGCGGTGGTCGTGTTGTCGGTTGCCTCGCCCGCCTTCTTCTTGGTCTTTTTCTTATCGGCAGTCTTGGTGCTGGCCTTCGTGTCGGCCTTGGCGTCCTGCGTGCGCTGCCTTGCCGTCGAAGGCCGGCGCGGCTTTGCCGGCGCCGTGTCGGCCAGCGGGTCGTTGGCTGCCGGCGGCTGGTCGAAGATGCTGTCCGACGCACCAGCCGTCTGGTCGTCATCCGGAACCGCGCCTGGGCTTGCCGGCTGATAGGTTGTCGGCGCCGTGTCCTGGACGGCGGCGGGAGCGTTCTGATCCTGCGATCCTTGCGCCCGCAACTGCCTGGCCTTGCGCTGCTGGTCGGCAAGTATGGCCGATTCGGAAACCTCGCCGCGCAGTTCGGTTTCCTGCGAAAATGCAGGCGCCGGGCGCAGCAAGGCAAGCGCGCTTGCCGTCAGCAGTGCTGCAACGGCAATGCCCCTTCGACCGATTTTCGTTTCAGGCTGGCCCCCGGACATCGTCACCACTGCTTGCGCGGCGCGGTTGCGCCATACTTACCGAACCGTAAATGCGGATGGTTAACGGAGGGTTGAGACTGACTGCCTGGGTTGCCCGCAAACGAGGGCAAACGGCAATTCCGTTGGACAGGCGGGCGACATGGCGCTAATGGCTTCTGCCATGCATGCGGGGTCCCCAGAAAGAAAGCAGCCGGACAGGCAGGCTGCGATCGAATCGGCGCTGAGAACGGTGGCGACGGAGCAGGCCGGCATGGCGGCCCTGGCCGCCGCACTCGCAGATGGGCTGGCCGAGCCCTTCGCGGCGGCCATCGACCTGATTTCGCGGATCGCGGGCCGCGTCATCGTCACCGGCGTCGGCAAGAGCGGCCATATCGGCTCCAAGATCGCCGCGACGCTGGCCTCGACCGGCACGCCGGCCTTTTTCGTCCATCCGGCGGAGGCCAATCACGGCGATCTCGGCATGATCGCCCGTGACGACGCCATCATCGCCATGTCGTGGTCGGGCGAAACCAAGGAACTGATGGGCATCGTCGCCTATTCCAGGCGCTTTTCCAT
>NZ_RZSA01000068.1:0-12237 GCF_003998075.1 Mesorhizobium sp. M2A.F.Ca.ET.037.01.1.1
GGCCTGGAAGACCAGCCATTCGGAGGCAAAGCCGTTGAAGGGCGGCAGCGCCGAGATCGAGACGCAGCCGATGAGGAAGACAAAGCTGGTCACCGGCAGGCGATGGATGAGGCCGCCCAGCTTCTCCATGTCGCGTTCGCCGGTTGCTGTCAGCACGGCGCCGGCGCCGAAGAACAGCAGACTCTTGAAGAAGGAATGGTTCAGCACGTGGAAGAGCGCCGCGGTGAAGGCCAGCGCGGCCGCCGACGGCATGCCGTTTGCCTTGAAGGCCAGCGCAAGGCCGAGGCTGGCGAAGATGACGCCGATATTCTCGATGGTGGAGTAGGCGAGCAGCCGCTTCAGGTCCTTTTCCATCAGCGCGTGCAGGATGCCCAGCACCGCCGTCACGCCGCCGATGAGAAGCACCGCGACGCCGGACCACCATGCCGGCTCGCCAAGCAGGTCGAACACCACGCGGACGAAGCCATAGATGGCGACCTTCGTCATGATGCCGCTCATCAGCGCCGAGACGTGGCTGGGTGCCGCCGGATGGGCAAGCGGCAGCCAGGCATGCAGCGGCACGAGGCCGGCCTTGGAGCCGGCGCCAAGCAGCATGAGAACCAGCACCGCGCCGGCGACGAACGGGCCGGGATGCGCCGTCCGCATCGCGTCGAACGCATAGGTTCCCGCCGGCCCGGCCAACAGGCCGAAGGCAAGCAGCAGCGCCATCGTGCCGAAGCTTGCCATCACCAGGTAGATGTAGCCGGCCCGCCGGTTGGCCTCGTCGCGGTGATGCGCCATGACCAGCGCCCAGGAGGCGAGCGACATGAATTCCCAGGACAACAGGAAGCTGAAGGCGTCGTTTGCCAGCACCACGAGGTTCATGCCGGCAAGGAAGGCGGGATAGAATGGCAGCACCCGATGCGGCTGGGATTCATGCCGGCCGTAGCCGAGGCCGTAGAGACTGGTGATCGTGCCGCCCAAATTGACGACGACGAGAAAGAACGCCGACAGGCCGTCGAGGCGGAACCGGGCGCCGGTCCAGGGCAGGCCGAGCGGCAAGGTGGCGGAGGCCTCGCCGGGGTTGCCGGCAAGATGGCCGGCAGCAGTCGCGAGCAGCACGGCTGAAATGACAAGTGTCGCGCCATAGACCAGGCGCGTCGCGGCGGCGAGCCGGCTGGCGGCCGCGGCCATTATGGCCGTTGCCAAAAACGCGGCAGGACCGCACAGCAGAAGGGCGACGGTCGAATTCACGGCTGGCTCCCGCCCGATTCGACCTGGCCGCCATCGGGTTCGGGCGCCTTGGCGGGATCGAAACCGCTCTTCAGCCGCACCCCGCGCCCGCCGCCTGGGCTCGCCGCGCCTTCCCCGATCAGTTCGATGCCGGAGATCTCGAGCGCCGCGATCAGCTTCATCAGCGAATCGACATTGCCCCGGATGATCGAGCCGCTGGCTTCCATGCGCTGGATCGTCGGCACCGATAGGCGACAATTCGGCAAGCCGGCGCTGATCGATGCCGAGCAGCGATCTTGCGGCGCGCAATTGCGGTGCGGTTATCACCGAGGACTCACTCGTTCAGGTTTGAGATATTAGGTCTCGGTGCTATAGCCTACATTAAAATGTTCTATCGTCAAGGATTGATGTTTAGAACATCTATGTTGATGGCGTGACAGTGTGGGCCGAAGGCGCGGCAGCCCCTGGCCAGATACGGCACCCATCTATGCAGCCGGCGTCAGAGTGCCGGGATACGGAAGGGCTTCTCAGCGCTCCACGGCTGCGTAAGCCAGCGCCAGGATGCATGGGGAGGTGGCAAAACGGACGGCCAGGCGACGGCCCGGCGAAGTGACCGCCTCGCCCTTTTCGAAATCGATGGCGATGTCCTCGAAACCCAACACGCGACCGTCGAGCGGGAACGACGCCTTGTAGGCCGCTTCCTTGACCGCGAACAGGATACGGCCGCCCAGCTTCGGATCGAGATCACCCAGGCGATCCTTCGGGGCGGCAACCATGGCCCTGAGGTCGTCGGGCAATGGCAAGGCGGGTTCGATGTCGACGCCGACGCTTCGCAGCGCGCCGGATCGCGCGACGACTGCTACGGCCATCGTGTCGTCATGCGCGATCGAGCCGACAATGCCGGCCGGCCAGATCGGGCTTCCCGATCGGCCGCGCAATATCGCGGGGTTCACGCATCCCAGACGCCGCAGCAATTCATGCGCGATGTGGCGGCCTGCCCCGGTGGCGGCGCGCGCGCCGGGTTCGCGCGTCGCCATGGAAGCGCTTTCCGCGGGCAGGATATATTGTTCGTCGCCGGCGAGGATATGACGGCAACCGGCGCTCAGGCCGGGCGGCGCGAGGCCGGCCAATGCCTGCTCGACGGTGTGTCGGATGCTTGCCGACATGCCTTGCGGCCGGGTTTTCAACGCTCTATCCGCCCCAGTTCGAGCGTGGCGATCATCTCGTCGTCTTCGTCCAGTCCTTGCTCGACGAAACCGAAGCCGGCGTAAAGCCGGCGCGCCGCCTCGTTCTCCGGTTCATAGCAGATCGCAACGCGGCGGATGTGGCCGAGCTTCGCGATCTCTTCCAGCGCCTTGCCGACAGCGGCGCGGCCGAGGCCCCTGCCTTGCTCGCGGCGGTCGATCATGAAGCGATAGATGATCGCTTCGTCATCGTCCTCGGGCGCGCTGTACATGAGGAATCCGACCACGCGCCCGGCGAAGACGACGGCGCGAGCGATCGCCTCGTCATCCTGCTTGGCCTCCGCCAGCGATTCGGCGTTGGAGGCGACGTACTCCTGCTGCTCCGGCAACAGTTCGAGCGCCAGTATCGCCGCCCGGTTGCCCTTGCCGACAGGCTCCAGGGTAACCAGCCGGTCGCTGATGCCGGCGCGGCGCGTCACGGGGCATGCCCGACTTCCATCGCGCGGGCGTCGATCGGCGTCACCACGCCATAGAGCTTCGCCGGGTTGCCGCGCCAGACCGTGTTCGGCTCCAGCACCTCGCCCTTCATGACGAAGCAGTCGACGTCGGCCACCGATCCCTCGCCCATCGTCACCGCGTAATGAACGAAAGCGGACGGCGCCAGCGTGCAGCCATTGCCGATGCGGATGTAGTCGGACTTGAACGCGCCTTCCTCCAGCGAGTGCGGCTGGATCACGCAGCCTTCGTTGAGCGTCACGTCGTCGCCGATCTCCACCAGCGACCGCTCGGTGATGATGCAGCCGCCGTCATAGAGGCGCAGCCCCACCTTCACGCCCAGCATGCGCAGGATCGGCGGCCGGAACGGGGTGCCGGTGAACAGGCCCATGATCGGTGAATCGGACAGCTTCCAGTGACGTTCGTGCCGCCAGAAAACCGGGTCGTAGATCGTCGCCATCCTGGGCTTCAGGCGGCGGAAGCCGAGGCTGGCGCGCTCGAGGAAGATATAGAACGGGATGCCGATCGCCGTGGTCAGCATCACCGCCACGAACAGTGCCGTCTGCCCCCACTCGGTATAGTAGTTCAGCGCGCGGTCCCAGATTGCGAGCGTCAGGAACAGGATCAGCCACTGCGCGGCCACGAACATCAGCGCAGTGACCAGATTGTGCAGGTTCTTCAGCGGCAGGCGGCGACTGCGCTCCTTGTCGGAGATCAATCCGAGAAGCTCCTTGTCGCGATTGACCATGCGCGGAATTTCGAAGGGTGGCGAGCCCAGGAGCCCGACATTCTCGCGCACGGGGCCGTCCACCGGCACGTGGACCTTGGTCCCGAGCAGGCAATTGTCGCCGACGCGGGAATCCGGTGAATAGATGATGTTGTTACCGAAGAAGTTGCGTTCGCCGACCCGCGTGTGCTCGAGCCGGAAGGAGTTGGCCGACTTCTGCATGTTCACCATGAACAGACCGTCCGACACCATGGTGTGCGAGCCGATCTCGCTCAACTGCGGGTTTTCATGCCGCTGGTTGGTGCCGAAATTCGATCCGGTCTGATCCACCTTGTTCAGCTTCCAGCCGATGGCGCGCAGATAATAGACGACGGCGGAACTGTCGCCGAACAGCACGTTCAGGAGCCGCACATTGCTGACCAGCTCCAGCATCGTTTGCAGCCAGTAGTGGAAGCCGTAGAGCGAATAGTTCCGGCCGGGCTTGAGCACGAGGTTGAACAGCCGCGGCACGATGGCCGCCAGCAGCACCCCGCCGATGATGAAGCCCGCCACCGTGACCGTGGTGCCGATCGCCACGACGCCGATGGTCTCATCATAGTCGTCGCCGACATTTTCCCAGTAGCTGTGGAACAGAAGCGGGAACGGTGTGACGATGGCAAAAAGGATGAAGAGCTGGATCGCCTCGTAGATGACGCGGCGCACCCGCGACAACGGGACGTTGGGCACATTGCAGTAGTCCGCCTCGGTCGGGATCGCAGGCGAGCCGTGCCAGTGCTCTCCGGCCGGAATGGTCTGTCTGCGATGCAGCGACGAAGCGTGGCCGAGCTGGGTGCCGTCGCCCATGCGCGTGTCGATGTCGAGCGTCGATCCGACGCCGACAAAGGCGTTGTTGCCGATATCGACCGGCCCGGTATGAATATAGCCCGCCTGCGCGCGGAATCCGAGGATCGTCGAGTCCTTGCGCAGGATCGAGTTGTTGCCGATGGCGATCAGATCGGTGCAGACCGGAACGGCCCTGCACTCGACGACGGTGCGATTGCCGAGCCGCGCGCCGAGCAGGCGCAGATAGAGGCTATAGAGCGGACTGCCGCGGAACAGCACGACCGGAGCGCTGCGGACCAGAGTCTTGACGATCCAGAATCGATAGTAACGCCAGCCCCAGATCGGAAAGGTCTCGGCCTTCCAACGGCCGACCAGCAGCCATTTGGCTGCGACGGCGAAACCGCTCAATCCAAAGAACACGCTGGCGGACAGAAGAACGCAACGCAGATAGAGAGACACCGGGTCGTCCAGGGCGTCATAGACCCAGTTGAGACCGTCATTGATCGTCCACAACGCCACATAGCTGTAGACCGCGTAGAACAGCAGCTGGCCGAACCCCGTTGCCCAGATGGCAAGATTGGAGGCCCTGTGCGTCAGCATCGGCTCGCGCGCGGCAACCGCGGCCGTCTGGGGTTCCCGCAGATGTTCGGCAAGCTTCGCCACCGTGGGGTGCAGGTAGATGTCGCGCATCGACGTCGTCGACCAGGCCTTGCGCGAGCGGATGCGCGCGCAGAACCGCGCCATCAACAGCGAGTTCGCGCCTAGGTCGTCGAAGAAGTGGTCTTCGATGGAGATGACCTCGAATTTCAGCACGTCCGCCAGCGTCTCCACGAGGAACTTCTCGTCCTCGTTGCGCGGGTCGATCATCGCATGGCCGGCGGCGACACGCGCGCTCGTCGGCTTTGGCAATTTCCTTAGGTCGACCTTGTTGGAAACGGTCATCGGGATCGTGGGCAACTGCTCGAGATAGGCCGGAACCATGTAATCGGGCAGCCGTCGCTTCAGCTCCTGCACGAGAGCGGTGCGGTCCCCACCGTCGCCGCCGCTTTTGGGGGCATAGTAGCCGACCAGCTCGGTGCGCTCGGGCTCGATCTCCCAGGTCGTGACCGCCGCCTGCGCGATGCCGGGCTGATCCAAAAGCACGGCCTCGATCTCGCCCAGCTCGATGCGATAGCCGCGGATCTTGACCTGCGTGTCGATGCGTCCGTGGTATTCGATCTCGCCCTTGTCGTTGATCCGGCCAAGATCTCCCGTCCGATAGATGCGGCCGCCTGGGTTGTTCGGCAGACCGATGAAATCATGGATGAATTTCTCATCGTTGAGTTCCGGCCGGTTGAGATAGCCGACCGCGACGCCCATGCCGCCGATGCAGATCTCGCCCAACGCGTCGCCGCTCAGAACCTGTGGCTTTTTCGGATCGAGGATGGCGATCGAATAGGTCGGCAGCGGCCTGCCGATCGTCACCGGTTCATCCGGCGTCAGCAAGGCCATGGTGGCTGTGACGGTCGCCTCCGTCGGGCCGTAGGTGTTCAGGATCTGGCGGCCGGGCTTCGCCCACCGCACCACGAGCTTGTGAGAGCAGGCCTCGCCGCCGACAAGGATCGCGCGCAGGCTTGGCGCATCGCTCTCGATCGACGACAGCAGCGTCGGGCTGCAGGCCATGCAGGTGATGGTGTGCTCGCGCAGGAAACTGGCCAGCTCCTCGCCCACCAACGGCTGCTGGCCGGGCGCCGGCACAACGGTCGCGCCCGCGGCGAACGGCACCCAGATCTCCTCCGAGGAGAAATCGAAGGCAATGGTCATGCCTTGATAGACGCGGTCGCCCGGCTGGTAGCCATAGGACGCCGCCGCGACGCGGATGAAGTTGCAAAAACTCTGATGGGTGATGACCACGCCCTTGGGCTTGCCCGTGGTGCCCGACGTATAGAGGATGTAGCAGGTCTGATCCTGGGCGCCTTCCGGCAAGGGCGCCGTTTCCGGCTGGAGCGCGATTTCGGACTCCGCCGAATCGATCGAGATATGCGGAACGGGCAGGCGCGCCACGCGCGCGGCATAACCGGAAACGCTGATCACCATCGTGACGTTGGCGTCCTCGATGATCATCACCATACGGTCTTCGGGAAACGCGGTGGCCAAGGGCACGAATGCCGCCCCGGCCTTCATCACTGCAAGCACCGCGATGTAGGTTTCGGCGGAGCGGTCGAGCAAAAGGCCAATCCTGTCGCCTGGCTTGACACCGCGCTCGATCAACAGATGGGCAAACTGGTTGGCGCGGCTGTTCAGCTCGCGATACGACCAGCGCCGACCGCCGGAGATGACCGCCGGTGCGGCATCGAAGCGGCTCGCCAGATCGGCGAATAACCGGTCGAGCCGCTCATGCGGATCGCCTTTCTGGATGAAATCAGGGCCGATCAGGATCTGCTCGCGCGGCGGCGCCGCGGTGGCTGCTTTGGCCTTGCGGGAATCCTGCTTGGCGGGCTTGGTGGCTTCGGTAAGAGACATCAGAGAACCTCGCGGGCTCCTGTCCGCCCGCATTACGTGAGTGGTGAAATGATAAAAAACTAACGACGGCTGGCCAGGCGCCTTCTTCGCGGACGGTGAAATGATCGTGCCGTGGCGCGTATGGGACCGGGGACTGGCCGACTTCGAGCAGGCCTATGCTGCTGCGCTGATGGCCGATCCGTGACGATCGCGCGGCTTCACGATGATTTGATGGAGCAGTGCCTCACGCGACGATCAAACGCCGACGGGATGGATGTCTGCATTCTCGAGGCAGTAGGCTGCATGGCGAAAATCGCGGATGCGCACAACCTCTTCGCCGCGCCAATGGACCAGCACGAAGCCGCGCACGGCATCGTCCGCCTGCGGGTTGCGGATGAGGATCGCCGGCAGGCCATCGACAAAGCCGAGCGACAGTGTCCAGTCGCCGAGGCGCTCGTAATTGCCGAAATAGGTCGAGGCTTCCTTCTTGCCGGTGAGGCGGGTGCGGTTGACGACGTCGACCTGGACGTCCTGGGCGATCAGCGCCCTGACCCCGTCGAAATCGCGCGCGTTGAACAGCTCGATATAGCGGCGCAGCCGGCGCTCTTCTTCCGGTTCGAGTTTCGGCATCGCGAGATCGGCCGGCGCCGAAGCCAGCGCCTTCAGCTCCGCCCGGCCGCGATGCAGAGCCGCCTTGGTGGCGGCAAGCGTCGCGCCCGTCACCTCGCAGGTCTCATGCAAGGTGAGGCCAAGCACGTCGACGAGGATCACGGCGCTGCGCTGCGCCAGCGTAAGCTGCATGAAGCTGCGCAGGCTTGCCGCCGCCGCGAGCCTCACCTCGGCGTTGGCCGAGAGATCCTCGATCGTTGTCATGTCGGCCTCGGTGACGCGGGAGCGCTCCCGCTGGCGGCGGCGCAGATGATCCTGCGCCGCGTTATGAGCGATGCGGAACAGCCACTGCTCGGGGCGTTCGACGAGAGCGCCGCCATCATGGGCGGCGAGCGCCTTCACCACTGCCTCCTGCACGATGTCCTCGCCCTCGACGGCGGAGCCCGCCATGCGCGCGACATAGCGGTGCAGTTTCGGGCGCAGGCCGACGAGCATGGCTTCAAGTTCCGCGCGGCCGAACCCTGCCAAGCTCATCGTCCTCTTTCTCGCCTCGCCAATGCCAAGGTCAGGCGGGCACGGCTTCATTGGCCCTGGCCAGCATACGATAATCGCCGACGATCTTCGCCGGCGACCTCACAAGCGGCGTCGAACGCCGGCCGGCATGATCGGCGCTGAACGCCTTGAACGCGTCGAGCTCGGTCAGCGCCGAGCTGTCCTTGTCATAGCCGACAAGGTGGACGAACTCGCCGTTATCCAACTCAAGCACCAGATAGCGCACCGATCGCGGCTGCGTTTCGTCCAGCGCCTCGAACACTTTTTCCACCAGCGCCCGGTTCTCGGCGATGTTGGCGTCCTTCACGCCATAGCGGATCAGATTGTAGGTCATGGGAGTCTCCTGTTTGCGGGTCTGCATGAGGAAGACGTTCCATGGGCCCGAAAGGATTCTCGGGCGGCTCTGTTTTTTGATTGCCTCCGGCGATCAGCCGGTTCCGTCGGCCGCGCCGATCATGGAGGCGATCGTGTCGTCGCCGGCCGATTGCGGCCGCATCCGGCCGCTGGCCAGCGCGATCGACAGTCTGCACAAGGCTGCGTTGACGGGCGTCGCCATGCCGTGCAGCCGCCCGAGCAGCACGATCTCGCCGTTGAGGAAGTCGGTTTCGAGGGAGCCCGTCCCGCGCACGATGCTCTGCAGCGTCGACGACCCGACGCGCGTTCGGCCGGGAATGGCGGTTATGGTCAGTTCCTGGCGGGCCATGGCGTCGGTCTTGTCCCACGCTATTCCGGCGGCGGTCAGCACCGCCTCCGCCTCGGCGAGCGCCCTGGCATACCATTTCCGCTGAAGCTCGGTGTCGCCAAGCGCCGCGTCGATGATGTTGCGAAGATTGGCCAGCAGCTTGCGGTATTTGCTGTCCATCACATTGTCCCTGGCCTCGACGATGAAGCCGGACGTGCTCAGGACCCCGCACAGTTTCTCGACCGCGTCGTCGGTTCCGGAAGGATAGCGGCCGATGTCGAAGGCGCCGATCTTGGGCGCGAAATAGGTCCCGACCTCGCCGGGCGTGTCGTAATCGGCCGGCAGCATCACCGTTGCGCCATAGACATTGGCAAAGAAACGCAAGGCCAGCGCCTCGTTGGCGACGCCGTTCTGGAAGCAGAATACGGGTTGCGTCGCCAGGCCGGCGGCGTTGAGCCGTTGCAGCGCGCCGAGCGTGTCTGGCGTTTTCATCGTCAGCAGCACGACATCGTCCGGCTCGAAGGAAATCTCCGCCGGGTCGGCATAGACAGGAAAGCGCGCGGTCCTGGTGCCTTGCGGAGTGGAAAGCGACAGTCCCGAAGCGCGGATGGCATCAAGCTGCCTGCCGCGGGCGATGCCGAGGACCGTGTGGCCGAAAAAACTCAGCTGGGCCGCGATGGCGCCTCCTATCGCGCCGATGCCATAGACGATGATGCGCATGCTCTTCCCGCTGATTGGAGTTCGGTCGACAACTGTTGACTGAAAAAGCCTACAGCGTTGTCGCTAACCCGGCGATCACCTGCCCCCTCCGTTCACGCAATCGTGGCCGCCGCCGCCCGTCCGGCGCTGCGCCCCGAAAAGATGCAGCCGCCGAGGAAGGTGCCCTCCAGCGCCGCATAGCCATGCAGGCCGCCGCCGCCGAAGCCGGCTACCTCGCCGACCGCGTAGAGCCCCGGAACCGGCTGTCCGGCGGCATCGAGCACGCGGCTGTCGAGATCGGTCTCAAGCCCGCCCAGCGTCTTGCGGGTGAGGATGTTGAGGCGCACCGCTATCAGCGGGCCGTTCGCCGGATCGAGCATCTTGTGCGGCCTGGCCGTGCGGATCAGCCTGTCGCCGAGATAGGTGCGCGCGCCGCGCAGCGCCGTGATCTGCGCATCCTTGGAGAACGGGTTGTCGAGCTGCCTGTCGCGGGCGCGGATCTCGCGCTCGACCTGGGCGACGTCCAGCAGCGGCTCGCCGCCGGCCAGCGCGTTCATGCGCGCCACCAGCTTTGAAAGGTCGGCCTCGACGATGAAGTCTTCGCCTTTTTCCATGAAGGCTTTCACCGGGCCGGGAATGCCCGATGTCGCGCGGCCCAGCACTTGCCGCCAGCTCTTCCCGGTGAGGTCCGGATTCTGCTCGGAGCCCGACAGAGCGAACTCCTTCTGGATGATTTTCCTGGTCAGGATGAACCAGGAATAGTCGAAGCCGGTGCCCATGATATGGCTAAGCGTGGCGAGCGTATCGAAGCCCGGATAGAGCGGCACCGGCAGCCTCTTGCCGCGCGCGTCGAGCCAGATCGAGGAGGGACCGGGCAGGACGCGGATCGCATGCTCGGTCCAGATCGGCGCCCAGTTCTTGATGCCCTCGACATAGTGCCACATGCGGTCGCGGTTGATGATCCTGCCGCCCGCGGCCTCGGTGATCGCAAGCATGCGCCCGTCGACATGGTCGGGCACCCCGGTAATCATGCGCTTGGGCGGCGCGCCCAGGCGCTCGGGCCAATTCCTGCGCACCAGCTCGTGATTGCCGCCGATGCCGCCGGAAGCGACGATCACTGCTTGCGCGCTGAGCTCGAACGCGCCGGACACGGCGCGCGAGCTCTTATGCCCGCGCTCGACGCTGCTCGCCTCCAGCACGTCGCCGCGCACGCCGGTGACGGTATCGCGGGTGCGGATGATCTCGTTGACCCGATGACGGAACCTGAATTCGACCAGCCCGCGCTTCTGCGCCTCGCGCACGCGCAGCACGAAAGGTTCGAGCACGCCGGGTCCGGTGCCCCATGTGACATGGAAGCGCGGCACCGAATTGCCGTGGCCGACGGCATTGCCGCCGCCGCGCTCGGCCCAGCCGACGACGGGGAAGAATTTCAAGCCGCGCTCGATCAGCCAGGAGCGCTTCTCGCCGGCGGCGAAGCCGACATAGGCCTCGGCCCATTTGCGCGGCCAGAAATCCTCCGGGCGGTCGAAAGCGGCCGTGCCCATCCAGTCCTCGAGCGCGAGGTCGTGCGAATCGCGGATGCGCATGCGCCGCTGCTCCGGCGAATCGACCAGGAACAGTCCGCCGAAGGACCAGAAGGCCTGGCCGCCCAGCGACTGTTCCGGCTCCTGGTCGACGATGATGATTTTCTTGCCGGCCTCCGCCAGTTCGGCAGCGGCGACGAGCCCCGCCAGCCCCGCGCCGACAATGATCACGTCCGCGTCAGCCATTTTTCCTCCCAGAATGAGCCGGCAAACTTATTCGAAACCTACGCAATTCAGGAGAAGTGTGACGCGGTTTTCCGTTTGGAATTGCGTAAAAGCAAAAATCGTCAGACCGGCTCCCAGCCGTCCTTGTCGCCGGCGCGGAAGATGGCGTCGATGACCTTCTGGTTGAGCACCGATTCCTCCAGCGTGAAGACGCGGTCCTTGCCGCCCTGTGCGGCGCGCACGAAGGCCTCGCATTCCAGCCGGTATTGCTGCGTGCCGGGGAAGCGGAACACCTGCGCCTCGGTATGGTTCTGGTTGTGCAGCTCGATGCGGTGGTGCTCGTAGAGCCCGGCATTGAACGGGCCGAAGACCTCGATGAAGCCTTTCTCGCCGTGGAACACCATCACCTGGCGCGCCGCCATCTGCGTCGAGAGATAGAAGGACAATTCGAAGTCGCCGAAATCGGCGCGGATCGAGGAATAGATGTCGGTGCCGAAGGTCTTGTCGCGCTCGATCGTCGCCTGCACGCGGATCGGCTCCTTGCCAGTCGAGAACCGCGTCGACACCGTCGGATAGACGCCGATATCGGGCAGCGCGCCGCCGCCGAGGTCTAGCTTGTTGCGCATGTTGTTGGGATCGACATTGTAGTAGGAGAAGGCGCCCTGCACGTGCCGCAGCCGGCCGATGGCGCCGCTGGCGATCAGATCGCGCACCTTGATCCATTGCGGGTGATAGGTGACCATGAACGCCTCGCAGACCAGCACCTTCTTTTGGTCGCGCAGCTTGATCAGCGGCGGGATGTCCTTGGCGTCGAGCGCCAGCGGTTTTTCCACCAGCACATGCTTTCCGGCCTCGATCGCCTTCGCCGTCCATTCAACATGCTGCGAGGTCGGCAGCGGGATGTAGACGCCGTCGACGTCCGGGGAGGCAAGCAGTTCCTCATAAGAGCCGAAAGCATGGCGGGCGCCGAAACGCTCGCCCAGCGCCTTGGCCTTCGACAGGTCGCGGCTGGCGATCGCCGACAGG
>NZ_RZSA01000690.1:0-3701 GCF_003998075.1 Mesorhizobium sp. M2A.F.Ca.ET.037.01.1.1
TCCTTGGGGTCGGCGCCCTTGAGCTCGATATTGGCCTGGCCGCTGAGGCCGGTCAGTCCGATGTCGGCCTGCGTCGACTTGGTGATAGGTGTCCAGCGGGCGATTTCGGCGTCGGCAATGGCGACGGTCGGATCGTCGCCATCGATATAGACGTTTTTCACATCGCCCACCCTGACGCCGTTGAACAGCACCAGGCTGCCGCGGCTGAGGCCGGAGGCCGAGCCTGGGATGCGCACGCGCAGCATCGCCGTTTCGCCCCTGTCGCCGATGGCGGCCGTCCAATAGACGAAGGCGAAGGCCGCCAGGATCGCGCCCAGCGTGAAGATGCCGACGATGACGTAGTTGGCTCTTGTTTCCATCGCCCCACTTATCGCTATGCGCGCGCCGCAAGATCAAGTTGCCGGGCGCGTTTTCCGCGGAAATAGGATTTCACCCACGGCTCATCGCTCTTCAGCATGTCGTCGATCGTGCCTTCCACCAGAACCCGCTTCTTGCCGAGCACCGCGACGTGGTCGCAAGCGGTGAACAGCGTGTCGAGGTCGTGCGTGACCATGTAGACGGTGAGATCCATTGTGTCGCGCAGCTTGACGACCAGTTCGTCGAACTCGGCTGCGCTGATCGGGTCGAGCCCGGAGGTCGGTTCGTCCAGAAAGACGATGTCGGGATCGAGCGCAAGCGCACGCGCGAGCGCCGCGCGCTTGATCATGCCGCCGGAAAGTTCGGACGGGAATTTCTGCGCGGCGTCGGTCGGCAGCCCGACCAGTTCGATCTTGAGCATGGCGAGCTCATCCATCAGCGCTTTGGGCAGGTCGAGATATTCGCGCATCGGCACCTGCACGTTCTCCAGCACCGTCAGCGCCGAAAACAGCGCCCCATGCTGGAAGAGGACGCCCAGCCGCATATCGATGCGCAGGCGATCGGCGTCGCTTGCCTTGTCGACATCGACGCCGAACAGGCTGATCGTCCCCGACTGCTTCGGCATCAGTCCCAGTATGGTGCGCAGCAGCACCGATTTGCCGGCGCCGGACGCGCCGACAAAGCCAAGGATTTCCCCGCGCTTGATGTCGAGCGAAAGCTTGTCGAGGATCAGCTTGTCGCCGATGGCGACGGTGACGTCGCGAACCGAAAGCACGATCTCGCCATCGTTCGTGTGCTCCGCTGCCGTGGCGCCGTTGCCGTTCGCCATCTCAGAAGCCGATCGCTGCGTAGAACATGGCGAAAAGCCCGTCGAGGATGATGACGATGAAGATCGACTTCACCACCGAAGCGGTGACGTGCAGGCCGAGCGATTCGGCGCTGCCGCCGACTTTCATGCCCTCGACAGACGCAATGATCCCGATGATCAGGGCCATGAACGGCGCCTTGATCAGGCCGGCGAAGATGGTGCTGAGATCGATGGCGACGCGCAGCCTGTCGATGAACGCGGCCGGCGGGATGTCGGAATAGAGCCAGGCGGCGACGATGCCGCCGGCAAGGGCGGCGAAATTGGCGATGATGGTGAGGCAAGGCAGCCCGATCACCAGCGCGACGAGCCGGGGAAACACCAGCACGCCGATCGGATTGAGGCCGATCACCTTGAGCGCGTCGACCTCCTCGCGCATCTTCATCGAGCCGATCTCGGCCGTGATGGCGCTGCCCGAACGTCCGGCGAGCATGATCGCCGTCATCAGCACGCCGAGCTCGCGCAGGATCAGCACGCCGACTAGGTCGACGACGAAGATATTGGCGCCGAAATAGCTGAGCTGATAGGCGCCCTGCTGGGCGACGATGGCGCCGACGATGGCCGACATCAGCACCACCACCGGGATTGCGCCGACGCCCATGCGATCGATCTGGTTGAAGATCGCGGCCGGATTGACTGCGTGACCGCGCCCGAGCTTCATCTGCGCGCCACGGATCGTGGCGCCGAGGATATTCATCGAGGCGAAGAAATCGTCGCGCATCTCGTAGACCCGCCGGCCAACCAGCTCCAGAGCGCGCAGGATGATGTTGGGCGGCCCGGACGGGCCCGATTCGGGCTCGCGGCGGACCGCGTCGCCGACGGCGCCGAGCAGGATCGAGGCGACCTCGCTTTGCCCCTGCAAATGGACCTCGACGCCTTTCTTCTCGAAGGCGCTGGCCAGCCGGTCGATCAGCCAGGCCCCGGCCGTGTCGATCTTTTCGATGTGGGAAAGATCGAGCATCAGCTGTTTCGCGCCGCTTCTCTGCTCGATCTTGCGCATGTCCGCATCGACCGCCGCCACGGTGCGCGTCGTCCACACGCCGGAAAACGCGCAGCCCAGCACCCCGCCCTCTTCGCCCACGGCGACGCGCGGTCGATGCTCGCCGTTCTCGGCGGCCTCGCCGCTTGCGTCGCGTTTGCGGATGGTCAACATGGCGTCCTGTTTAGCGTGACGGGACTGGCGTGTCGATTTGCCGGCAGACTGGTGTCGCACAGCCGGAGAAGAAAATTATGGCGCGTGTCATTTCGGTCGAAATGGAGCGATTCCCGATCGCCGGCACCTTCACCATCTCACGCGGATCCAAAACCGAGGCCGAAGTCATCACCGTAACGATCGCTGACGGGGGACGTTCCGGGCGCGGCGAGTGCGTGCCTTACAAGCGCTACGGCGAGACCATGCAGGGCGTATATGCCGCCATCGAGGTCATCCGCGACCAGATCGCTGGCGGCATCGACCGGACCGCACTGCTCGCTGCCATGCCCGCGGGCGCCGCGCGAAACGCCATAGATTGCGCGCTGTGGGATCTGGAAGCCAAGCTGACCGGCAAGCCCGTGGCGGCAGCGATCGGCGTCCTTCCGCCCAAGCCGCTGGAAACCGCCTACACGCTGTCGCTTGCCGAACCGGAAGCCATGGCCGCGCAGGCGCGCGCCAATGCCGCGCGGCCTTTGCTCAAGGTCAAGATCGGCGGCGACAACGACATGGCGCGGATTCGCGCGGTGACGGAGGCCGCCCCCGAAAGCCGCATCATCCTCGATGCCAATGAGGGCTGGACGGACCAAAATGTCGAGGCGAACCTGGCCTTCGCCGCTCAGCACGGCATCACGCTCATCGAGCAGCCGCTGCCGGCGGACAAGGACGACATCCTGCGCCGGATCGCGCATCCGGTGCCGATCTGCGCCGACGAAAGCGTGCATGCGGCAAAGGACCTCGACGCGCTGGTCGGTCTCTACGACGCCGTCAACATTAAGCTCGACAAATCCGGCGGCCTGACGGAGGCATTGAGATTGCGCGACCGAGCCCGCGATCTCGGCTTCGGCATCATGGTGGGCTGCATGGTCGGCACCTCGCTCGCCATGGCGCCGGCGGTGCTCCTGGCGCAGGATGCCGACTTCGTCGACCTCGATGGCCCGCTGCTTCTCGCACGCGATCGCGAGCCCGGCCTCGTCTACCAGGGATCGCTGGTTTCACCCCCCAACAGGGAGCTTTGGGGCTGAGCGCGCGGCGAGACCGATCAGCGCCATGCCGATGACCGCGATCGGGATCATCGCCCAGAAACCATCGACGCCCAAGCGGTCGTAAAGCGGGCCGGAAGCAAGCGTCACCGCCGCCATGAAGAAGCCGTTGAAGAAATAGGCAATGCCCTGCGCCGCGCCCGTGCGCTCCTCGGAAGCCGTCTCGCCGATCATCTTCTGCAGCCCGATCAACACCATCGCGACCGAGACCGAGTGCAGCGACTGGACCAGGAAGAAGCCGCCGACG
>NZ_RZSA01000691.1:0-3695 GCF_003998075.1 Mesorhizobium sp. M2A.F.Ca.ET.037.01.1.1
TCCATGATGACCAGCCGGGCGTTGAGATTGAGCGCCCGGCAGATGGCGACGGCTTGGCGCTGGCCGCCCGACAGGCTGCCGACCGGAGCCCCGGGATCGGAGATATGGGCGTCGAGTTCCTGCAGAAGGCCGTCGACGCGCTGGCGCATCTCCGCTCGTTTCAGAAAAGGGATGCCAAAAATGGAGCGTTTCAATTCGCGGCCGAGGAAGACGTTCTCGGCGATCGAAAGGTTCTCCGAAAGCGCCAGTTCCTGGAAGATTGTGGCGATTCCGGACGCCGCGGCATCCTTGGGCGAGGCGAACGCGACCGCTTTGCCTTCGATGAGAAGCTCGCCGTCGCTCGGCGGATGAGCGCCGGCCAAGATCTTGATGAAAGTCGACTTGCCAGCGCCGTTGTCGCCGAGCAGCGCCAGCACTTCGCCGGGCCTGATTTCCAGGTCGACATCGGCAAGGGCAGTCAGCGCCCCGAAGCGCTTGGCGATGTTCCTGGCGACGAGAAAAGGTGCCGTCATGGCGGTTTCTCCGGCATTCGTGGATAGGCTAGGCGGCCTTGCTGACCCAGCGCAGCACATTGGTCCAAAGCCGCGCATAGCCTGGCCATTCGACGAAGCTGTTCGGCAGCCAGTGCGGGCCGATGTCGGACGTCCAGACCAGGGTGCGCCCCTCGCCATGGCGCCCGGTAACCAGCAGCGGATGGCCGCCCTGATCCTGCGGCAGCCGCGCCAGGATCTCGACATCGTCGCGGTCGCGGGCAACGACCTCGTTGGCGCCGAGCAGGATCGGCCATTCGCCCTCGATGCCGGCAAGTATCGGGTGATCCCTGGGGCCGGTGATTTGAGGTCGAAAGCCCTCGGGGATTTCGAGCCGGTCGTCATAGGGAAGGCAGGTCACCGGCAGCGCGTCCTCGACGGCCGTGCGGTGCCAGCGGGCCTTGCCGTCGATGCCCTGGAAGCTGAAATAGCCGCCGATCATGACCAGGCCGCCACCGCCTCGCGTCCAGTCGCGCAGCAGCTTGAGCCGGTTGGGCACGGTCTTGCCGAGCAGCCAGACATCGGGATGCAGCAAAAGCGAGTTGGCGCCGATATCGGAGAGCACGATCGCCTTGTATTGCCACAGGCCCCCCATGGTGAAAGGCAGCTTCTCGACTGCCTCCTGGGCCGGCATGTATGCAAGATCGAACTCGCTGTCTTTCAAGGCGTTGACCAAAGGCGTGGCGCCGAGATGGAAGGTGACGCTGCCGAACTGGTCGAAGCCCTTGTAGTGGGTGGCCGAACTCATCCAGCTCTCGCCGACCAGAAGGACTTTCGTTTTCGCCATGACCCATGTTCTCCCGATATTGCCTGTTCGTCGCCTGCCAGCCGCCTGGGCCGGTAAGCCATTGATTTAGCTGGCCATCATGGCGCTCGCCGCGGCGGTGGCCTTTAGTGTCGCGAAGTCGGCGATGTAGCCTTGCGCGCCCTCGACCGTCGTCGTCAGGCTGGCGCCGACCGCGGCGTAGCGGGCAGCGGTTTCCAGCGACGCGCCATGTAGCCAGAAGCTGAGGAAGATGCCGGCGAAGCTGTCGCCGGCGCCGGTCGCGTCCACCCGGTTGACGGGCAGTGCCGGCACCTCGATCTGCGGTCCGCCGGTCGCCGGAAAGACCACCGCGCCGAACTCGCCGAGGGTGAGCACGACCGTGCCGCGCGGCTTGATGCGCGACAGCATGAGGCGAACCTCTTCGATCATGGTCGCCATGCGCGTGCGAAATCCGTAGATCTCCCTGATCATCACATCGTTGATGAAGGTCAGGTCGATCTGCCCGACCATCTGCGCGAAGATTTCAGGCGTGCGCGCGCTCCTGGGCAGGCCGGCAGAATGCAGGCTCACCTTCCAGCCGGCCTGGTGGAAGCGCGCGATGGATGCCGTCATCGTCTCGTAATGGAAGCCTTCGATGTGAAGGCAGGCGGGTCGCTTTTCGGGTTGGATGTCGAGATTGGCGGTGAGGTCGACTTCGCCCAGCTCGAAAGGCTCGCTGATGATGGTGCGGCTGCCGTTCCGCTCGATAATGACGATCGCCTGGGAGAGCCGGTTGTTGGGCGTGCTGCGGATGGGCAAGGCGTGCACCCCCAGCTTGGAAAGCTCGCCCAGCGCCCAGTCGCTCTCCGCGTCCTCGCCGACCGCCGTCGCCAGTTCCACGTCGAGCGCGTAGGGCGCCCCGACGCCGGCCGCGGCAACCGCGAGATTGGCGGCGGGGCCGCCGAGCGCCTTGTCGATATGGCTGGCCGTGATCCGGTCGTCGCGATGCGGCAGCACCTCGACGCGGCAGAGGAAGTCGGCGCTCACCCGTCCGGCGACCAGGAGCCTGGGCAGATGGTCGAGATTCTTCGGCCGCTGCGGGGCACGGCCGGGCAAGGAGCGCGCAAACGAGCTCGGCCGGTACATCAGGGCGGCGATCGCCTTCTCTATGCGCTCTCGCGTGCCTTCCTTGAGGCCGGCCGTGCCATTGATGAAGTTCGAGACCGTGCCGATGGAAACACCGGCGGCTCGCGCGACATCGGCAATGGTCGGGCGTTTGCGTTGCAAAGGCGTGATCCAATTGAAGCGTTTCAAACGCTAGCAGTGGATGTGCGGAGCCTCAACGGAATTATCTTCTAAAGAAGCTGCCGCGCTCTTCCCTGGATAGAAGATTGATCCACGCCGGAGCCGTCGCAGGGATCAGTCTTTGCGCAATTGAACGATTTTCAAATCCAGCCTTTTTGCGCGCTGTCCCGCAGGCCGCGCCAGTCGTGGCAGGCGCATGGCCCGATCTGCGGTAGCCGGCCAAGCCCGTGGCAATCTCCGGCAGCCGATCAGATCAGCAGCAGGCCTTTCATCGAGGCGTTGCCCTTGCGGCCGATGATGATGTGGTCGTGCACGGCGATGCCGAGGGGCTTCGCCGTATCGATGATCTGCTTGGTCATCTCGATATCGGCGCGCGACGGCGTCGGATCGCCGGACGGGTGATTGTGCACCAGGATGACGGCGCTGGCGGAGAGCTCGAGCGCGCGCTTCACCACCTCGCGCGGATAGACGGGCGTGTGGTCGACGGTGCCGGTCTGCTGCACCTCGTCGGCGATCAGCCCATTCTTCTTGTCGAGGAACAGAATGCGGAACTGCTCGCGGCTTTCGAAGGCCATGGCGGAGCGGCAATAGTCGAGCAGTTGCGTCCAGTTGGACAGCACCTCGCGACCGCGCACCTCGCCACGCGCCATGCGTTGCGCGGTTGCGGCGATGACTTTTAGATCGATTGCGACAGTCGGCCCGATGCCTTTGACTTCCTCGAGCAGCGATGCCGGCGCGCCGAGCACTTCGGCCAGCGAGCCGAAGCGGGCGATCAGCGCCTTGGCGATCGGCTTGGTGTCGACGCGCGGGATCAGCCGGAACAGCAGCAGCTCGAGCAGTTCGTAGTCAGGGAGGGCGTCCGGCCCGCCGGCGGCGAAGCGTTCGCGCAGACGATCGCGATGGCCGTGATAGTGCGGCTTTTCGATCGGTGCGGCCTTGGTGGGCCGCCGGACGGGCAGCTCGGCGAAAAATCCCCGCTCGTCGTCGCTGGTTTCCCCCATGGTCGCCCGCCCTTGGCCGGAAAGGCCCGGCAGAAGGAAACTGTAAGCCGACGGACCGGACGCAGTCGAGTTTTTTCGGCGCGAGCGCGAAATCCCTGCATCGGCCCGTCATAG
>NZ_RZSA01000692.1:0-3688 GCF_003998075.1 Mesorhizobium sp. M2A.F.Ca.ET.037.01.1.1
CCTTTCACGGTATTCATTTCGCTGACGGCGGGTTTCGGCTCGGGCTTCGTCTCGCTTCAGGAGGGCGCCGCCATCATTCCGTTGTCTATCGCGGCGCCACTGCAGTTGCTGGCCTTGTGGCTGGTGATCTGGGGCAAGATGTCGCTCGGCCGGTCCTTCGCCATCCTGCCCGCCAATCGCGGCGTCGTCACCGGCGGGGGCCTACCGCTACGTGCGGCAGCTGACGGAAGAATATCGCCACTATCTCGGGCGGGTTCGCTACAGGCTCTGTCCCGGCATTTTCTGAGATCACGCCGCCCGCCCGCTGGCACGTTCCTTGAATTCCGGGCCACTCTCACCATTTGAGAATGGGGCAGGCATCCTTATGCGGATGCGGCGATCGAGGAACGGACATGAACGCACGCGTTTTGGATGGTGAGATCATTACGACCAGGTTCGAGGACACCCGCGCCTATCGCGGGGTGCGGACAAGGCGGATCTTTGCCTTCCTGCTCGACTATTTCTTCGTCGCGCTGCTGACCATTCCCTTTGCCATACTGGTGGCCATTCTCGGGCTTTTGACCTTCGGCCTCGGCTGGGCGCTGTTTTCGGTGCTGGTGCCGATGGTCGCCATCCTCTACATCTGGAATACCTTGGGCAGCCGCGACCAAGCGACAACCGGCATGAAGATCATGGGCATCCGCCTGGAGAAGCTCGACGGCAGCCGTATCGACGGCATGACGGCGGTGGTGCATTCCGTTCTGTTCTGGGCTGCCAACGTCATCGTGACGCCGCTGGTGCTGCTGGTCACGCTGTTTTCCGACCGCAAGCGCACGCTGCACGACCTTTTGCTCGGCACCGTGGTCACCCGCACCGACATCTGACGGTGTCCAGGGTCGCGTCCATCGAACCGCCGCGCCGCCTGTGCCCAAATATGAACAGGCTTGGGCCGCCGCGCCCGCACAATCCTGTTGAATTTTTCGCCGGCCGGGCCAAAGGTAGGGCGATTCGCAGGAGCGTTTCCAAGATTAGATGACGCAGCATCCGACACAGTCGCCGCAGTTCTTCCTGACCGCGCCGTCGCCGTGTCCCTACCTGGAGGGACAGTTCGAGCGCAAGGTGTTCACGCACCTTGTCGGCGACAAGGCGCCGGAGATGAACGACCTGCTGACGCAAGGCGGCTTCCGGCGCTCGCAGAACATCGCCTACCGTCCGGCTTGCGAGTCCTGTCGCGCCTGCGTGTCGGTGCGCATCCTGGCGCAGGAATTCGATCCCAGCCGCAACATGCGCCGCGTCATCCAGCACAATGCCGATCTCGTCGGCGCCATGCATGACGCGCAGCCCTCGACCGAGCAATACTCTCTCTTCCGCAGCTATCTCGACGCCCGCCATCGCCGTGGCGGCATGTCGGACATGACCGTGCTCGACTATGCGATGATGGTGGAGGACACGCATGTCGACACCAAGATCATCGAATACCGGCGTCGTGGTCCTGATACCTTCATAACCGGCAAAGGCCAGGGCGAACTGATCGCCGTGGCGCTCACCGACAAGATGGCCGACGGCCTGTCGATGGTCTATTCCTACTTCAATCCCGACCTCGAGGACCGTTCGCTCGGCACCTTCATGATCCTCGACCACATCGCCCGTGCCAAGGCGATGGGCTTGCCCCACGTCTATCTCGGCTACTGGGTCAACGGCTCGCGCAAGATGAACTATAAGATGCGATTCATGCCGCAGGAGCATCTCGGCCCGAAGGGCTGGGAACGCTACGACCACGAAGCGGTCAGTCGCTGAGCCGCCCAACGCTTCACCCTTAAACTGTTTCAAGGAGGAGGACGCTGGTCTTTCGGCCGGCAGGCTGGAACGACCGCGTCACGGCCGCTTTGCGTCCCCTCAAGTTGCTTGCGAGATTGCCCGCATGCCCACCCATACCGACCACCAAAAAGGTCTGCTGATCACCGCCATCGGTGGCCTCACGCTGACCGTCGACATACCGCTGATCCGGCTTGCCGACGGCGCACCCTGGACGATCATGCTGCTGCGAACCGGCACCACCTTGCTGGCGGGGCTGGTGATGTGGGCGATCTGGAGGTCGCTGGACAGGAACGCGCCGAAGCTCATCCCGGGCTGGTCGGGGCTCGCCGTTGCTGTCTGCTACGGTTTGACCGGCATAAGCTTCGTCACGGCCGTCTATCATACATCGACCGCCGACCTTGTCTTCATCCTGGCCTTCAACACCGTTTTCGCGGCGCTGCTGTCGTGGCTCTTCCTCAAGGAACGACCGCGGATTGCGACCGTAATCGCCATGTTGGCGATGATAATCGGCGTGCTGATCATTGTCGGCGGCTCGGTCGGAACCGGGCATCTGTTCGGCGATTTCATGGCGCTTTGCTCGGCCTTCTTCGTTGCGCTCGCCATCACCATCTCGCGCGCCAGCGGCAAGGACATGGGCTTCACCGGGCTGGTCGGCGTCATCCTGCCGCTGGCGCTCGCCGCCTTCATGGTTTCGGGCGAAGGATTCCACGTGAACGCGCCGTGGTGGATCATCTTCAACGGCGCCGTGATCATGCCGATCTCGTTTTTCTGCCTGGCCAATGGGCCGAAATACATTTCGGGGCCGGAGGTGGCGATGTTCTATCTTCTGGAGACCGTGCTGGCGCCGATCTGGGTCTGGCTGATCTTCGCCGAGGCTCCCACGCGCAACAGCCTGATCGGCGGCACGATCCTGATCGTGACGCTGGTGGCGCATTCGCTGTGGCAATTGCATGAGGGCCGCAAGAGGCGGGCGGCGCTTGCCGTGGTTCACCCGGCCTGAATCTTCCTTGGCTCGGCCGCCGCCTCGATCTGGGACGGCGCGCCGGTGTGATCGGCGACCGGGGGAATCTCGTCCATCAATTCCACCTCGCGCAGCCATTCGCGCCAGATGGCGACGAGCAGGGCCATCAGCACCGGGCCGATGAACAGGCCGAGGAAGCCCATCGTCTTGACGCCGCCGATCAGGCCGAAAAAGGTCGGCAGGAAAGGCAGCTTGATCGGCCCGCCTACCAGCTTGGGCCGCAGCGTCTTGTCGACGATGAAGAGCTCGACCGCGCCCCATGTGAACAGCGCAAGGCCGGCGAACAGCTTGCCGCTGGCCGCGAGGTAGATCGAAACCAGGGTGAAGGAGAGCGGCGCGCCGCCGGGGATCAGCGCCATGATGCCGGTGAGCGCGCCAAGTGTCACCGGCGACGGCACGCCGGCGAGCCAGTAGGCGATGCCCAGCACAAGGCCTTCGCCGATGGCGATGATGGTCATACCCGTCACGGTCGAGGAGATGGTCGCCGGCACGACGCGCGAGATGCGCTCCCAGCGCGTCGGCAGGATGCGCTCGCCCAAGCGATCGACCTGGGCCGCGAAAGACTCGCCGTCGCGATAGGCGAAGAACAGCGCGATCATCATGAACAGAAGCATCAGCAGCAGGCTGAACGCACTGCCGCCAGCAGCCAAAGCTCCGCGATAGATGTTTCCGATATTGGAGCCGCTGACCGCCTGGATCACTTCACCGATGCCACCGGGATGGCCAAGATAGGATGTCCACTGCCCGTTCAGCCACTCGCCGATGACCGGCATGGTGGCAATCCAGCCCGGCGTCACCGCGCCATGCCGGTTGGTCTCGATCGCCCAGGTGACCCACTCGCGCAGCTCGTTGATGGCGTAGGTGCCGGCC
>NZ_RZSA01000693.1:0-3684 GCF_003998075.1 Mesorhizobium sp. M2A.F.Ca.ET.037.01.1.1
GCCACGCACCGCGCTTCGGAAACGGAGATCAGAAGGTTCGATTTCAACCTCGGCTACATACCGAGCAGTATGCCGAGTAGTCTTCGGCTCTCAGAACATCGATCGACAATATCGGATTCGTGGACACCCTCTTCCTGGAACCGCATCCCAGCTTAAGCGGAGAACATCATGATTTCACCCTACACAATAAACGTCCCTGACGAACGGCTCGCCACGATCAGAGCCAAGGTCGAGGCTTATGACTGGAGCCAGCTGCCGGATGCGGGAGGCTGGTCGGCGGGGGTCGGGGTTGATGACCTCAAGCGACTCGCCGCTTATTGGCGGGACAGCTATGACTGGCGTGCGGTCGAACGGCGCCTCAACGCGCTGCCCAACTTCACGGCCGACGTGGAAGGCGAGCACCTCCACTTCATTCATGTGAAAGGCGACGACTCCAAGCCGCCCGTCCTGCTTCTCCACGGCTGGCCGGGCTCGTATCTCGAGTTCGAGCGGCTGTTGGAGCCGCTCGCAGCGGACGGGCACGATGTTGTCGTCCCCTCGCTTCCGGGCTTCGCGTTCTCCAACCCGATCACGCGCCCGATCGGCCCGCGGCGGGCTGCTGCGCTCGTGCATGGGCTGATGATTCAACTGTTCGGCGACGCGCGGTATTTCATTCAAGGGGGCGATTGGGGCCACGGCATCGCGGCCTGGGCAGCGCATGATCGCCCGGACGCTCTGCTCGGCATCCATATTAACATGATGACCGTGCGTGCGGAGGACGCCGCTCCGACGACCGGCGAGGAGAAGTCCTTCGCCGCCAAGCGGGCCGCGATTGCCGATCAGGAGAGCGCCTACTTTCACGAGCAGGAAACCCGTCCGCAGACGCTCGGCATCGCGATGGCCGACAGCCCGGTCGGAGCGGCGGGCTGGATACTCGAAAAGTTCGGCAAGTGGGCCGATCTTCCGACAACCGCCAATGGCGACCCCGACATCTGGAGCAAGTTTTCCGAGGAGGAACTCCTCACCAACATCATGCTCTACATCGCGCCGGCATCGTTCGTGACTGCAACCTGGATCTACTACGGCAGCCGGCTTGAGAAGTCGCTAATGCTTCCGGCCGGCACCCGCATCCAGGTGCCGACCGGCGTTGCGGCCCTCCCCGATCCGGTGTTCTTGCCGCCGCCGCGCTCGTTCGCGGAGAAGACCTACAACATCGTGCATTGGACCGACATGCCGCGGGGCGGCCATTTCGCCGCGCTGGAAGAGCCGGAACTGATGCTGGCCGACCTGCGCGCCTTTATCGCGACGGTGTCGGGAGCGCGCTCCTGAAGGTGGAGATATCTCCGAACCAAATTCATCGTAACCGAGGCTTTACGACGGGCGAACAAGCGAGGTAGGCGTCGATCACGTCGCCGGCTCCTGCTGGTGCGAAGACGGCGTGACCCCAAAACCGGATGCTGGGGCGCCCCAACGGTGATCGCAGTTGCAATGACGAACGTTTCGACAGGAGTAGAAAAATTGCGTTTCATTGATGCCGTGACGGGCGATGCCGCTGCAATAGTGTCAGTCGTGAACCGGGCATACAGAGCCAATGGCGCAGTTGAGGGATGGACCAACGAGCGTGGGTTGCTTGATGGACCGCGCATCGGCGAGGAGGGCGTTCGTGCGCTCATCGCGCGGGGACGCATTCTTCTGCTGCGCCGGTTGACCGATGGCGCGATCTCCGGCTGCATCAACATCGCGATAGACGACGATGGCGCGTGGCATACGTCGATGCTCGCCGTGGCTCCGGACGAGCAGACCGCTGGCATCGGAAAGTTGATCAAGCAGGAGGTCGAGCGACAGGCCGCGGCGGCTGGGGCGCCACGGATGCGAATGGAGGTGATCCGGCAGCGTGAGGCATTGATCGCTTGGCATCGCCGGCGTGGATACGAGCTGACGGGCGAAACTCTAGCATTCCCCTACGACGACCCTTCGGTCGGTCGTCCGCTGCGCCCCGACCTGGAACTTGTTGTTATGGAAAAGCAGTTGAACTCCACCGTTGGCTGAGTGTCAGCCACATTCATGCGCTTGCCGGCTTGTCGCAAACATCAGATCAAATCTCTATTCCCGAAGCTCGGGCGGTCGCAGAGCACCTACAATCCTTCCCGTTCGCACGATTTCCTTCACGGGCGATCGTGCAAGCTGAGCTCTATCGGCGGCTGTGGCTTCTGGTTGTGGAAACTTGCACGCTCAAGCGTGGCGGCTTGACAGCGATCTTCTTTTGTTCTCTTTATGTTCTATTAATTCCCCTTACAAAAGACGCAGCTAATGCTGCAATGCCACACAAATGGCCACGGGAGCGCGCGATGGCCGCCACGAATAACGCCGCGGCCGCCACCATTCTGCATGCCGATCTCGACGCCTTCTACGCCTCCGTCGAGCAGCTGCTCGATCCCTCGCTGCGCGGCAAGCCGATCGCCGTCGGCGGCGGCGTGGTCCTGGCGGCTTCCTATGAGGCCAAGGTGTTTGGCGTGCGCGGCGGCATGCCCGGCCGCAAGGCGCGCGAGCTCTGCCCGCAGCTCATCTTCGTCGGCGGTCATTTTTCCGAGTACCAGCGCCTCGGCGACGCCGCGATCAAGGTGCTCGACGATTTCACGCCGGTGGTCGAGCGCATCTCGATCGACGAGGCCTTCGCCGACGTCGCCGGCTGCACGCATCTGTTCGGGCCGCCGCAGGAGATCGCGCGGAAAATCCGGGAGCGCGTGAAGGCCGAGCTCGGCCTGCCGATCTCGATCGGCGTGGCGCAGACAAAGCACCTCGCCAAGATCGCCTCGCAGGTGGCCAAGCCCGACGGGCTGGTGGTGGTCGAGCCCGGCACCGAGCTCGCCTTCCTGCACGACCTGCCCGTCACGCTGATGTGGGGTGTCGGCCCGGCGACCAAGGCGAGGCTGGCCGAGATCGGCGTCGAGACCATCGGGCAATTGGCGCGCACCCATAGCGGCGCGTTGGAGCGGCTGATCGGCCACGCCGCCGGCCAGAAGCTCGCCGCGCTCGCCTGGAACCGCGACCCGCGCAAGCTCGAGACGCATCGCCGCGCGCATTCGGCCGGCGCGCAATCGGCGCTTGGCAGGAAGCCGGCGGTGCCGCGCGTCTTCGTGCCGACGCTTCTGCATCTGGCCGACCGCGTGGCGAGCCGCCTGCGCGCCAAGGACCGGCCCGGCCGCACGGTGACGGTGCGGGTGCGCTTCGCCGATCTGCGCGCCGTCACCCGCTCGGTGACGCTGGAGCAGCCGATCCAGGCGACAGTGATGCTGGCCGAGATCGCCGAGGAGCTGGTGCGCGGCGTGCTCGCCGCCAATCCCGGCGAGCGCGACATATCGCTGCTCGCCATCTCCGTCTCGCATCTGGAGGAGCATGCCGAGCTGCAGCTCGAACTGCCGCTTGGCCTGATGGATGAGAAGAGGAAGCCCGGCAGCCGCAAGGGTCTCGCCCGCTTCGGCGCCGACCGCGCCATCGACAAGATCCGCCAGCGCTTCGGCAAGGAAGCCGTCGGCTACGGCACGGTGGCGCTGGAAGGCCCGCGCTCGGTGCCGGATGGATTCAGGGAACTGGCCGAGAAGGAGCTGTGAGGGAGAGTACCTCGCCTCCACGAAGTGGGGGAGAGGTGGCTCGGCGAAGCCGAGACGGAGAGGGGGAGCGCCCTACGAAGTCCCCCTCTCCGTC
>NZ_RZSA01000694.1:0-3681 GCF_003998075.1 Mesorhizobium sp. M2A.F.Ca.ET.037.01.1.1
ATCCATGCCGTTACCTGGACCGAAGTGTGCAACGGTGCAGAATTCTGGACCGCCGCAGCGCTTCCAAGTCACGGCATGGATCCTCGGGTCTGCGCGCGTCGCTTCGCTCCTTGCTCCGCCCGTGGATGACGACCGCGACAGTCGTCTCGGCCAATCGCCAAGGCATGGGGTCTGCCAACGTACACTAGCCAACCGGTCAAAACTTCTGTGTTGAGGAACGAGTCGGTTCACTAAACCTCGCATGGCCGGATGGGCCGATTGGTTTTTCAGGCCCGCCAATGGTAAATTAGCGGATACTCACCGAGGAAATTTCGAGCCCCTCGTGAACCAAATCTGTGGTCGAGATCACAGACGCTCAAGGACGATTTTGGCAGAAGCGACGTTGTCGCTTACGACATTCAGCATGCGCAGACATTTATAACGCGCCCCGAGGGGGCGGAGGGCTGATCCCATGAAAGCGTTCGCCATCCTTTTGGGCGGGTTGATCCTGCTGTTCCACGCCGCGTTCGGCGCACAGGCCGCCACGCCCGACAGCAAGCGTGTCGCGCTGGTCATCGGCAACAGCAAATATGTCAATGCCGTCGCTTTGCCCAACCCGGCGAACGACGCCCGCCTTATCGCGTCCACGCTGCGCAACGCCGGCTTCCAGGTGATCGAAGGCGTCGACCAGGACAATGCCGGCATGCACAGCCTGATCAGCAAATTCACCGAAGAGTCCTACAATGCCGACCTTGCCGTCATCTACTATGCCGGGCACGGCATGCAGGTCGACGGCAGGAACTACCTTATTCCGGTCGATGCGGAGCTGACGTCGCCGGCCTATCTCAAGACCCGCACGGTCCAGATCGACGAATTCATGGCGGAGCTGCCCGCCGATCCCGCCGTCGGCATCATCATTCTGGACGCCTGCCGCGACAATCCGCTGGCGCGCACGCTGGCAGCGGCGCTGCCGAAGAGCCGCTCGCTCGGCGCCGGCCTCGCGCCGGTCGACGCAAAGGCCGACGGCATGGGCACGGGCGGCGTCCTGATCGCCTATGCGACCGACCCCGGCGCCATCGCCTTCGACGGCAACGGCGTCGACAGCCCCTATTCGCTGGCTCTCGCCAAGCACCTGACCGAGCCGGGCGTCGAGATCCAGAGTGCCTTGACGCGGGTGCGCGGCGAGGTGACGGAAACCACGCAAGGCCGGCAGCGGCCATGGCACAATGCCTCGCTCGGACGCGAGGTATTCCTCGGCAAGCCCGTGGCAGAAACAGCCTCGCCCGCCGCGACGCCGGTGGCAGACGCGGCCAAGGCGACTTCAGCGCCTGCTCCCGTGGCCAGCGAGCCGCCGTCCTGGGAAGTCGAGCAGCGGCTTTGGGACGAGGCTTCGAAGAGGAACGCCATCCCCTATTACGAGGCCTATCTCGACCAGTTTCCGAACGGCCGTTTCGCTACGGTGGCGAAGCTCAACATCGACCAGCTGAAGGATCCGGCGACGGGCAAGCAGGTGGCGGCGCGCGGCGCGGACGATGCCAGTGCCAATCCCGGCTCGGCCGTCCGCACCTCGGTCGGCATCACCGACGAGATGAGAAAGACGCAAGGCACCGAACTGACGGAAAGCGCCATCGGGCTCGACCGCAACGGCCGCATCGACCTGCAATTGCGCATCGAAGCGCTGGGCAACGAGCTCGGCCAGGTCGACGGCAATATCGGCCCGAGGACGCGCCAAGCGATCGGCGTCTGGCAGGGCAAGAACGGCCTGCCCTCAACCACCTATCTGACGCGCGAACAGCTGGCTCTGCTGGTGATCCAGACCGACCCGATGATGGATGCCGTGCGCGCCAGGAACGCCGCCGACCAGGCGCGCGCCGCGCCGACCAGGAAGCAGGTCGTGCAGAAGACCCGCACGTTGGACCCGACGGCGCAGCAAAAGCCGCGCCGGAAACAGACGCAGGTCGTTCAGCGCCGCCGCAACAGCGACACCGTGGTTCGCGAGGACGCGCCGCCGCCGAGAGAAAACAACGACTTCCTGACCAAGGCGCTGATCTTCGGCAGCGGCGTTGTGATCGGCAACGCGATCAAGAATTGATCGTTGAGCAATTCCAGGAAAAGTGTGAAGCGGTTTTCCGCCTGGAATTGGGTCGAAATAGGCAGCAACAAAAGGGGAGCCGGCGTTTTGACCGAGCTCCCCTTGACCTGTGTCGCTGTTGACGGGCCGGCTTGCCTGCGGCCCGCTATTCCGTCCTGATGCGCATTTCCACGCGGCGGTTGACCGGATCGTATGGATTTGCGACGCGCGGGTGCGACTTGCCGAGGCCGATCGCTTCGAGCCGCGCCGATTCAACGCCGTTGGCTTCGAGGAAGGCGGCCACCGATTGCGCTCTCCGCTGCGAGAGGCCCTGGTTGTAGCTGTCCGTGCCGGTCGCGTCGGTGTGACCCTCGACGACGAAGCTGAACGTGCTCAGCCGATTGTCGTTCAGCGCCTTGGCGAACTCGTCCAGCTCCGTGCGCGCGGTCTGGTCGAGCTGGGCCGAATCCAGGGCGAAGTTGATCATCATGTCGAGGCCAGCCTTCTGGGGCGGCGCCTCGTTCTTCTCGGCCTTGCTCTTGCACTCTTCCTCGGTGCCGACGCAGATGCCGCGTGAGGCGCCAAGATTGCCCTGGCCGGCGAAGAACTTTACGATGTCTTCCGATTTCTGAAGCGGATCGGCGTAGACGTGCGTTGAAAAAAGCACGGTCGCCAATGCCAAGGCTGAACTGCCCCACCGCATGACCGTCACTCCTGTTTTGACCTGTTTCGAGCGGGTTTTCGCTGGCGCGGACTATATCAAATCCCAAAGCGATTGTCTGTGAACAAGCGCACGTTGCCGATGGCCGCCGCCTGATAAGGTTGAGGCTTGACCGGCGCTTGGCCGCGGGTTTCAGTGCTGTTTGTGCCGATGCTCGGGGTGTGGCAGCGATGGCCAATGAACTCGGATACAGAACGGCAAGGGATCTGTTTCTTGCCTGTCCCGCGATCGCCCGGGACATGAAGTCGCCGGCCGTGGCCCAACCCCCGCTGGAATTCTGCCGCGCGCTGCTCGCCGGACGCGTGCCGGAGGAAGCCGTCACCTTCTGCGCCTATCTCCTGCCCGAGCGCGCCGCGGTCTGGTGGGGGCATGAATGCCTCAGTCATCTCGCCGAGCTCCTTGCCGAAAGGGATCTCGAATTGCTGGCACTCGTCAGCGACTGGGTGGGCGAGCCCGGAAATCCTCGCCATCGGGCGGCGCTCAGCAGCGCTGTCGATCCGTCGCCGGCAACGCCGGCTGCCTGGATCGCCTTGTCGGCGGCGTGGCGCGACCCGGCCTTTGATATGCTGTCGACCGGATTCCCCGCCGCCCACGCCGTCAACGCCGGGATCCTGGCGGGGCTGGCGCGCGTTTCGACCGCCGACCGCTTCGCCGTGCTTTCGGCCTTCGTCGAAATGGGCATCCAGATGGTGGAGATGGAAGCGCAACGACCGTCGGTCGGCGCGTATTAGGGTTTTCCGCCGGAGAATACCCATGAAGCCGCAGTTGCGGACGGAACCGCCGCATGCTTTCCCGCAATGCTCTGGTGCGTTTCACCGTCTCACGGAGACGGCGAAACACCCTGTCTCTTTGTTTCTACGCAATTCCGGACGGAAAACCGTTTCACACTTTTTCTGGAATTGCCCTAAGA
>NZ_RZSA01000695.1:0-3676 GCF_003998075.1 Mesorhizobium sp. M2A.F.Ca.ET.037.01.1.1
AGCCTCTGGAAAATACGCCGGACGCGGCACGGCTCGCCGACGATGCTGCCCTGAAAGCGCGGCTTGCCGACTATGTCCGCGCCAATGCCGCTGCGGTCGATCTCGGCGTCTATCAAATCCCGGACGAATTCCTGGCAAGAAAAGTCATCTCCTGGTCGACCTTCGGCAGCGCCAGGCAAGCCAATCATCCGTTCACCCCCATATTCGAGCCGAAGGACTTAGCCGCGCTCGACTATTCGAAATTTTCGTTGGCTCGCACGCCGGAAGCCCTGGTCGAGCTGCTCGACAATGGCGCCTGCCAGGGCTGCCATCAGGCAGGTTCTACCGCCGGCTTCCATTTCATCGGCCTCGACGACGCGACGACCTCGCCGCTCAACCGGCTCGAGGTCGGCATCTCGCCGCATCTCCATGCCGAGATTGCGCGCCGCGAGGCCTGGCTGCAAGCGACGGCCGAGGGCAGGGATCCCAATCGCTTTCGCCCGCTCTCCTTCGCCCCGCCCGCCACCTGGAAGGACGGAGGCGAGGTCGCCTACGCGCCGGCCGAAACAGCGATGCCATGCCTGATGCCGGAAGATGCCGCCCGCTTCGGCAGCAGCTGGCAGTGCGGCGGCGGCACGATCTGCACGCCGATCGCCACCGCTTCAGGCGTAAGAACTAAATTGGCGGAATGCCTGCTGCCGAAAGACAGCCCCGCTATGTTTTCCGGCCATCCTTGCCTCACCGGCTCGATCGCCAGCAATGCGGCAGAGCCCTTCAACGATCGCTACAGGATCACTGGCCAGTTCGCCGCCTTCGCTCCTGCGATCTCCCGCACGGCCTTTACCTGCCGTCCACCGAAGATCGGCGTCCCAGGAGGCTTCGCCTACCGGGCCTGCGACGACAAGGATCGCGCCTTCTCCGCCTTCAAAGCCGGCAAGTCGATGCCCAGCGAGATCTGCGGCCTGGTCGGCGGCAAGAAGTTCGACATCTGCGTGGCGACCAACAATTTCGACCAGTGTCTTGGCGGCGCGGTCAATCGTGGCAACCGCCCGGCCTGCTCGGCCGATCATTTCTGCCGCGAGGACTATATGTGCCAGTCGCTGCCGGCGGACACGCCGGGCGCGGCCAAGGTCAAGGGCATCGGCTTCTGCTCGCCGACCTATTTCATCTTCCAGATGCGCATCGACAACCACGCCACGCCGTGGGCGACCACGGCACGCGCCAGCATGGGCTCAGGCTTCGGCGCGGCAGCCGAGGAATAAGGTCAGGCGAATTTCGGCCCGTGTTTTCGGATCGCTGTCGCCAAAGCCGCGAGAACCCGCTCCTCGCTGACACCGCGTGTATCAAGCACCCAGCTCGGCGTCGAAATCGGCGGCTCGAGATAACGCACCTGATCGTTTACAGGCCCTGTCTCATAAGACCGATTTGATCCGAAGATGAGCACGCATGGTCCGCCCAAAGCTGCAGCCGCATGGCAGAGGCCCCCATCAACGCCGAGGAAGACGGTCGAGGCGGCGATCTGGCACATGGCGTCGGTCAGTTGCGGTGTCGACGTGAAATCCACCGCCTCCGGAAGCGCTGCCCGTATCTGCGCGGCGGCCTCGCGCTCTCGTGGGCCGCCGATGAGCCAAACCGACCAGCCGCGCCGGGCGTGATCCTTCGCTACCGAGATGAAACGCTCCGCCGGCCATGAGCGGAAGTTGGTGAAAGCGGACGTGTAAAGCGCCAGCGCGGGTCGCGCAGGATCGATCCCGTGTCGGGCGCGCCAATCGGAAAGCTCTTCGGCCGAAATAGCCATTTGCGGCGCAGGCAACCGCATGCGGTCGGCTGGCTTTTCACCCAGCATCGCGATGGCGCAGACCTGTTCGTACAATCTGGTCTTGCGCGGACCGAACGCCACGAAGCTCTTCAGCCAGCCGGCAGGCAGGCGGTTGATGATGCCGAACTGGAATTCCCGTGGATAGCCGATGCGTTCCGGTATGCCGGCCAGCCATGGCACGAGCGCGGCCTTGGTGCTGCTGGTGAGCATATAGGCCGCCTGGTAGTTCTCCTTGCGGATTTCGCGCGCCAGACCTGCCCGTTGTTTCAGCCCGGGCTTCCAGTGCTTCTCGACAATCCATGTCTTGCGGATATGCGGCATCAGCCGCGCCAGCGGCGCGGCAAGCGGCGAGGTGGCGACGTCGATCGGATGCCCGGGAAACTTCTCGGCCAGAATCTGGATTGCCGAATGGCAACGGATGAAGTCTCCGATCGCCGGCAAGCAGAAGACGAGGATGGGACGCAACGGGCGGTACCTTCAGATCCGGAACAATCGCCACCAATGGCTGATGTGACGGTGATTTGTCACGGAAGCGCTTCGCCATCAAGGATGCGCGCATAGAGTTCCAGATAGGCCTTCGCCGTCTTCTCGATAGGGAATCTGTCAGCGGCCGACTGGCGGCATCGTTGCGCCGACAGGCCTCCGATCGCAGCAAGACCGCGTCCGAACTCCTCGTCGGTCTGGAAGAAGCGCCCGGTATCGGCATCTACGGTTTCCACGAGCGCGCCGCGCGGTGTGGTGAGCACGGGTGTGCCGCACAGCATGGCCTCGACCTGCGCCATACCGAACGGTTCTTCCCAGGAGATCGGGTTGAGGAATGCCTTCGATTCACCCAGCAGGCGCAGCTTGTCCTGGCCGTCGACCATGCCGTGAAAACGGTAGCGGGCGGAAAGGCTCTTGAAGAACACGCCCTCGCGGCGCGTCTTGCTGCGGCCGAGCAGCTTCCAGCGCGAGCCGCCGGCGATATCGAGGATGAAGTCGAATTTCTTGGCAAGATCCACCGCGCGGTTCAGCCCCTTTCCGGCCCGTGCGATCGCTGCCATGAAGAAGAGATGATCGTTCTTCGTTGGCGTCAGCCGGTAAGCGTCCACCGGAAACCCGTTGTAGACGAAGCTCTTGCGGCCATGCAGCTCGGCATGACGGGCGCTGAGGAAGTTCCAGTTGAGCTGCGGCCGCGGATAGTCCGGTAGGTGGCCGTGCTCGGTGTTAAGGGTCGGGAAGGGGACCTCGACTTTCCAGGCGTGGAGATTGACGATCTGCGTGTCGCGGGGGATCGCCGCCCTGCACTCGGCATCGCTGACCGCATGCCTAACCTCGCAAATCGGATGCGACGATCCCGGCGCGGCGATCAGGACGACATGGTGGCCGAGCCTGACCAGTTCAGTGACCAGCCATTCGACCTGGCGCTGCGTGCCGCCATACCCCTTGGCCGGAATAAGGCTCTGAGCTGCAAGGGTTATGCGCATTTGTTGTCGGCGCGGCTTCTCACAACGGGATGTTGTCGTGCTTCTTCCAGGGGTTCTGCATGTCCTTGTTGCGCAGCATGCGCAGCGCGCGCGCCACGCGACGCCGCGTCGAATGCGGCATGATCACCTCATCGACATAGCCGCGTTCGGCGGCGACGAAAGGCGACAGGAAGCGATCCTCGTAAGTCTTTGTATGGGCGGCAATTTTCTCCGGATCGCCGATGTCCTTGCGGTAGATGATCTCGACCGCGCCCCTGGCGCCCATCACGGCGATCTGCGCCGTCGGCCAGGCATAGTTCATGTCGCCGCGCAGATGCTTCGACGCCATAACGTCATAAGCCCCGCCATAGGCCTTGCGGGTGATGACGGTGATCTTCGGCACGGTTGCTTCGGCATAGGCGAAGAGCAGCTT